>JANMHV010000398.1:0-12602 GCA_031375445.1 Burkholderiales bacterium
GGCGAAGTAGGGGACAACAAGCGAAAGCGCCCCCTCGTGGCGAATGATCGCCCACCTATCGTCCGCCAGCGAATGAAAGGCTTCGCGAGGATGCGAATGGACCTGGGCAGCGACCATCAGCCGTTTCGCTCGAAGGTGTGCGTAGAGTTTCGTCATGCTCGCCGGCGGAATGTGAAACATGTCCTCCTCCGCCACCTGGTCGGGCAGATAGGCTTCTTCGACGTGAAATTGGTCACCATTTCTCTTGCCGAGCCACAGTACGATGCACTCGATATGGCGACGCCCCGCGGTCGATAGGAAGCCAAGGGTGCTTTCTACATGGTTGAGTGTGCAGGTCACGAGCATTTATCCGGTTCCCTTCATCCAAGCGTTCCAGATCTGGGTGAGAATCCCGCCCAATCGATAGCTCTCTTGGCCACGCAAGACCTCCCAGGGATCGCCCACGTGACTGGGATGGGTGTGGTATTCGCGCGCCCCACGCATGCAGATGAACTGCCGACTCTCTGTTGGATGAGCGGAGCCGTTGAAAACGCCAGTTGGATTGTTGAGCGGTGCGGCAAGAAGCGCCCCGTCCGCCGAGTGAAGCGAGATTGCCGGCGGCAGATCGTTCCAGTTGTCGCAGTTCATCCGAAGCCGCAGAGTTGTCCTGTCGGAAGCCGTGAAGGAGCAGTCGATCAGCGGAAATTCCACGGTGTGGAGAATCCACTTCCTTCTGGCCGCAAGAGCCTCGTTGAGGTGCGCGACGTCTTCGTCAAAGAGCAACTTCGCTGCGGCAGGGTGCATTAGCCGCCGCCCCCTTCGCTCGGGCCCCAGTCGATTTCGACGCGACTGGACAGCCCATTTTCTTTGAAGGTCTTGGCGGGATCGATCGCCTGCTTGCCGTTTGCGGTGATGACGCTCGCAACCCAGCCAGACGTGTCCTTGATCTTCAGTTTGTGCCTGGCCTTTTCGAGAACCTCCTCGACCTTGTGGTCGGCGCGAACGCGCTCGAATCCCTCAGAGGGATAAAAGCCGGCCGTCGTCGAAATCGATACCTCGACGTGCCCGTCGTCGTGACCGCGATCAGCATGCTGCGTGTCGCTCATAATGTGCTCCTTGCGTTTGGTGACTTCCACGGGACACATAATACATGGCCAGAAACTACATTGTCAATGGCCATCTACTGGCCGATAAAGGTTGACTTTAATGGCCAGAAATGCTACATTTCCATCTACTTAATGAGGGAAAGCCTATGGACCGGCGGCAGATGACGTTGATGCTCAGCGACAAGGAAATGACCTTGCTCGACCAACTCGCTGAAACTCGCGGAATGTCGAAGACTGCGTTAGTCAGGCAGGCGCTCCGCCTCTATCAGTCGGTTACTGAGCGTTTGGAAAACGGAGAGAAGGTCTTCGTTGAACGCCCGGGCAGCTTGGAAAAGACGGAATTGATGGTGCTATGAAGGAGCTGGTCGGGAGCGTCGTGTTGCTCAATCGGGCCACCTCTCGGTTCGAAGACGCTCAGGTCTATCGCGAGCTCGACCAGAAGAACGTTGACGATTTCGAGCGCCTCTGGAAACCGGAGTTCGCCCAGAAGGTCAGCACCTTCACCAAGATTGCCGACTACAAGAACGCCGACGCGCAGGATTCGCATTGGAACTGGGTGGGGATTGTTACGCGGGCGGCCAAGTCGATGGGGCAGGAGACCTTTGCTGTCGAGTGCAACGGGGCAACTCAAGGCCTCATGCTTATCGATCTGACCCAATTCGCTCGCCTGGATGAGCAAAAGGGACGCGAACTTGTCTACATCGATAGACTGGCCACGGCTCCATGGAATCGCCCGAAGTTCACATCGAACCCTTGCTACAAGGGCGTTGGCCGCGTGCTAGTTGCTACTGCCATTAGCGCCAGTATCGAAGCTAGCTTCGAGGGACGGCTGGGGTTGCACTCGCTTCCTCAATCCGAAAGTTGGTACCGCGAGCAGGGCCGGTTTACAGACTTGGGTCTCGATGCTGCTAAGGAAATGCACTACTTTGAAGCTACTAAAGCGCAGGCCGTTGCTTTCCTCAAACAACGAAAGGAGAGCTCATGAAACTGCACTTCACTAATGACTGGCTGAAAGAGACGATTCTCACCGACCCGGATACGGATCCGGAAGCGGGTTTCCCGCTGACCGTTGAGTCACCGGCCTCGGTCGAAGCAGATGCCGGCAAGGTAGTCGCTCTTGGTTCGAGGACAGCGGTCCAATTACGAATTGGCCTTGGCGTCCTTGTGCGACAGCTTCGTCATCGGGATGGACTTTCTATCTCCGTTCTTGCAGAACGTGCGCAAGTTTCCGAGGATGAATTGAAGCAAGTTGAGCACGATCCGCACTATACGGCTCGGCCGCGCTTGATCTTTCAACTGTCGGCGTACTTCGGCGTGCCGTTGGCCAAACTGTCTCAGATGGCGGGTGCGACTCAGATGGTCGATCGCGGCTTCTACAACGACGTTGTGAAGTATGCGGCGCATTCTGATGATGTGTCCGCACTCACCGACGAGGAGCGCTCAGCACTTGATGCATTTGTAGGCTTGCTCAAGGAAAAGGCGTAGCGACGTGCAAGACTTGGTCGGGGATCTCGAGAAGAAGGAAATCCGAGCTCAAGTCGACCGGATTCTTCGAGACCTGGGAAACCCTGAGCCGCCGCTTAAGCTAGCTGATGTTCGCAAGCTGTTAGCACTAGATCTCGACTATTACAGCAGCTCGGATCCCGGCCTTGTTGATGAACTGAGCCATCGGTTCAGGTTGTTCGCACGGAAAACTCTGCCGGACTTGCATCAGCACTTGGCCTCCGCGCTAGCGAAGTCCCGCCTGTGCGCCTTTTGGCTTCCCGAAAACTCTCGAATCCTTATTGATAAAGAGGTCCCTGAGCCGAAACATCGCTGGATTGAGGCGCACGAAATCTCGCACAGCATCACGGAGTGGCACAAACACTTCTTGCTCGGCGACAACTCGCAGACACTCGACCCGGCCTGCCACGCGATGATTGAGGCTGAGGCCAACTACGGGGCGGGGCGACTGCTGTTCCTCCAAGACAAGTTCTCGATCGACGCTCGCGACGTCTCAGTTTCCTTCAACTCGATCCTTCAGCTGCACAAGAGATATGGCAATTCCATCTTGTCGACATTCTGGCGAATGATCGAGGAGCGCGATCCTCAGCAACCGGTCGCAGGAATTGTCAGCATCCATCCTCAACACCCCACGGTTGGCGAGCATAATGGCCCGAATCCCTGGCGATACTTCATTCGGTCCGCGGCCTTTCGCTTGAGGTTCGGCAACATCCCCCCTGACGCGCTATATGCCGCCGTTGTGGATGGAGCTTCGCATCGCAAGAACGGCCCCGTAGCGAGCTTCGAGTGGGTCGTCCAAGACCTGGGTGGGAACAGATGGCAGTTCGAGGGCCACAGCTTTTCTACAGGGCATGCACTGCTGACGATTGCAGTACCAAAGGCAAGACGCTCTGTCGTTGTGGGTGGAACGGTGTCTTCGATGAGCGCGTAGACGTGCGCATTAGCCTTCCAGCTGCCATCGCTTCGCTCCGGCGCCGCTTTTTCGGCACAACGAACCTCACTCGGGCGACCAACAATCAGACAGGTGAACGTGAGGCGCGAAGGTGCCCGCAGTATTCTTACCTCTCGCGCTATCTGTTTCCTCACCTACTGGTGGCACGGAGCGATTTGGATCCGAGTGAGATACCGACCACGCATTGGTCTCCATGTAACGAAGCGACGCGATCGCGATTCAAGGCAACCATGCGCTGCTCGAATGGCCATCTCTTGACGTTGCGTGGTCATGTCATCGACGAAGATGGCACGGTCTTTCCTAGCGTGGTGTGCTCGCATCCGAGGTGCTCATTTCACGCAATCGTCCGCCTGGAGGGCTGGACCTTTGGTTTTCTTGACTCCGCAGCGGAAGGCGCCACCCAATGGCGAACAGCAAACACGCCGCATCAATCAGCCACGAAGTGATATCTGCGATCTCGAATGACGTCTTTAGTTCGGTTCAAGGCTTTGAACTGCTTCCATTCCCGTCATATTGGAAGTCGTATTGTGAGTTTCGTAACGTTTGGGCGGGTCCGCGGTAGCGGACCCGCCCTATTTCGTTGTGGCTCGCCACGAGAAATGGGACCAGCTTCTGGATGGGTATCTGGCGGAGTAGGGAGGAGGCGACGGGCATGGGGGGAGATACCAAAAAACACCCTCTCCCCGGCCCTCTCCCAGGGGAGGGAGAAGTTCAAGACCCTCTCCCAGGGGAGAGGGAGAACCTCAGGCGGGACTGACCCCTGCCTCGGGCATCTTCGCGATCAGCTCCTTGCGGAACCGCTTGAGATCCGCCGCATCGGCGATCGCCCGTTCGTAGAGCGTGCCGAGCTTCGAGAAGATCGACAGCACCACCTTGTTCTCGCACACCTTGTCGAACTTGATCTGGGTGTCGAGCCACTGCTCGAGCCAGCCCACGTCCGGGAGGCGCGACTGCACGGTGTCGAGGGGGAAGAGCCCCTTGTTCACGTGAAGGTTGGTGGGGTGCAGCGGCTTGCCGGCGCGGGCGGCGGAAGCCATGAGGATGCCGATCTTGGCGAAGGCGATCTTCGCCTCGTCGCCCACCTTCTCGATGGCACGGCGCATGTACTTGAAATAGGCACCCGCGTGGCGCGCCTCATCTCCGGCGAGCGTCTCGTAGATGCGCTTGATGACGGGTTCGGTGTGCCAGGCGGCGGCGCGACGGTACCACTGGGTGAGCCGGATCTCGCCGCAGAAATGGAGCATCAGCGTTTCGAGGGCCGGGGCCGGGTCGAACGGGAAGCGCACCGCGTGCAGCTCCGCCTCCGTGGGCACCAGCTCCGGTCGGAAGCGCCGCAGGTACTCCATCAGGACCAGGGCGTGCTTCTGCTCTTCGTAGAACCAGATCGACATGAAAGCGGAGAAATCGCTGTCGTCCTGGTTGTCGCGCAGGAACATCTCCGTCGCGGGCAAGGCAGACCACTCCGTGATCGCATTCATCTTGATCGTGGTGGCCTGCTCGTCGGTGAGCCGCTTGGGGTCGAAATCCGCCCAGGGGATGTCCTTCGACATGTCCCAGCGAACCTTCTCGAAGCCGGCAAAGAGATCGTGATAAAGCATGGTGTTCAGGGCCTTGGACATGGAAGGGTAGCTCATTCGGGGGCGGGCGTCTGAATCCGGGGGGGTGGCCGGACCGTAATACCCGCACTCTCCTTACGAATCTCCCATCACCCCGGATGTCTCGGATCGCCGTCGTCGGAGCGGGAATCTCCGGCCTAGCCTGCGCGTGGCTGCTCGCCCGTCGCCATGATGTGACCCTGTTCGAAGCCAACCGTGCCCTCGGCGGGCACACGAATACGGTCGATATTCGCGTGGACGAGGTGGATCACCCCGTGGATACGGGTTTCCTGGTCTATAACGACCGCACCTACCCCAACCTGATCCGGCTTTTCGAGCACCTGGGGGTCGCCAGCGCCGAATCCGAGATGTCCTTTTCGGTGCGGATCGGGGCCGGGGAGATGGAATGGGCGGGGACCAGCCTCGCGAGCGTCTTCGCCCAGCCCTCCAACCTGGTGAATCCGCGCTTCCTGGGCATGCTCCGGGACGTCGTGCGGTTCAACCGGGAGGCCACGCGCATCGCCGAAAGTGGCGTCCCGGTGCGGGGCACCCTGGGCGACTTCCTCGACGACGGTGGCTACGGCAAGGCGCTCCGGAGCCTCTACCTGCTGCCGATGGCCGCCTGCATCTGGTCTACGCCCTCGACCCGGATCAACCGTTTTCCCCTCCAGACCTTTCTCTCCTTTTGCCACAACCACGGGCTGCTGGCGCTGTCGAATCGCCCCCAGTGGCGCACCGTGGCGGGCGGCGGGCGTGAATACGTGCGGCGGCTGGCCCTGGGCGTCCCCAAGGTGCGGATCGGCGTGCCGGTGCGCCAGGTGCGGCGCTATGGCCTCGGCGTGGTCGTCGCTACCGACCATGGCCCCGAGAATTTCGACCAGGTGGTGATGGCCACCCACACCGACCAGACGCTGGCGATGCTCGAACACCCCACGGTGGAGGAGCGCGCGGTGTTGAAGGCCATCCCGTACCAGCCCAACCGCGCCGTCCTGCACACCGATGCGTCCCTGCTGCCGCGGCGCAAGCGCGCCTGGGCCGCCTGGAACTTCCATTCCGCGCGGGAGGAGGCGAGCGACGCGCCGGTCTCCCTCTCCTACCTCATCAACAAGCTGCAGCCGCTGCCGTTCGAGCGGCCGGTGGTGGTGACGCTGAACCCCGTGGACGAGCCGCGCGACGAGCATGTCCTGGGGGAGTTCGAGTACGACCACCCCGCGTTCCTGGAGGGTTCGGAGGAAGCGAAGAAGCGCGTGCCGGCGCTGCAGGGGCAGCGCAACACCTGGTTCGCCGGCGCGTGGACGCGCCACGGCTTCCATGAGGATGGCCTCATGTCCGCCCTGGACGTGGCGCAGCGCCTGGGCGTTTCGGCCCCCTGGAGCATGGCGTGATCGAGCCGCGCATCGGCTTCGGGCGCGTGTGGCACCGGCGGGAGCGCCCGGTGCGCCATGCCTTCGCCTACCCGGTGTTCTTCCTGCGCGTGCCGGTGTCGCGCCTCGACGCATTGGAACGCACCTGGCTCTCCCTGGACCGCTTCAACCTGATGAGCTTCATGCGCCGGGACTTCGGCCCGCGCGACGGCTCCGAGCTCGAGCCCTGGATCCGCGCCAAGCTGCGCACCCACGGCATCGATCAGGCCGATGGCGAGGTGGTGCTGCAGGCCTTCCCGCGCATGCTGGGCTACGTGTTCAACCCGATCGCGATCTGGCACTGCCTCGATCGCGAAGGCGCCTTGCGTGCGGTGTTGTGCGAGGTCTCCAACACCTTCGGCGAGCACCACAACTACCTCCTCGCCCACGCCGACCAGCGGCCGATCGAGGCGGGGGATTGGCTGAATTCACGCAAGGAGCTGCACGTCTCGCCCTTCTGCGCCGTCGAGGGCGGCTATCGCTTCCGCTTCTGCGGCGGCGACCTCTACCCCATGGCGCGCATCGATTACCACGACGACGCGGGGCTGCTCATCTCCACCGCGGTCGCGGGGGCCGCCGCACCCCTCACCAACCGCCGTCTGCTGCGCGCCTTCTTCGCCTACCCGCTGATGACGCTGGGCGTGATCGCGCGCATCCACTGGCAGGCGCTGCGCCTGTGGATGCGCAAGGTGCCATTCCATTCGAAACCCTCCCCTCCCCTCAAGGAAACCACCCGTTGAACGCGACCACCAATCGCCTGGACCTGCCCGAACGCGCGCCTTGGGCGGCGCGCACGTTGTTCTCGCTGCTCTCGCGCCTCGCCGCCGGCCGCCTGGTGCTGGTGACGCCCGAAGGCATTCGCCGCACCTTCCACGGCGCCGAATGCGGCCCCCATGCCGAGCTGGTCGTGCGCGAGTGGGGCGCCATCGCCGCCATGCTGCGGCGCGCCGAGATCGGCGTGTTCGAATCGTGGCGCGATGGCCGCATCGCGACCCCCGACATGACCGCATTCCTGGAGCTGTGCGCCGCGAACGAGTCGGCATTCGCCAAGGTGTTCCATGGCCATCCGGTCAGCGCGTGGCTGCTGCGCATGGCCCATCGGCTGCGTCCCAACACGAAGGCGGGCTCGCGGAAGAACATCCACGCCCACTACGACCTCGGCAACGATTTCTACAAGTTGTGGCTCGACGGCACCATGAGCTATTCCAGCGCCCTCTTCGGCGCCGCGGCGGGTGAGAAAATGGAGTCGGCGCAGGACGCGAAGAACGACCGCATCCTCGCCAAGCTCGAGGTCGAGCGCCATCACGAGGTGTTGGAGATCGGCTGCGGCTGGGGCGGATTCGCCGAGCGCGCCGCCACCACCGCCGGCTGCCACGTGACCGGACTCACCATCTCGAAGGCCCAGCTCGATTTCGCGAAGCAGCGCATCGAGGGCGCGGGGCTCGCCGGCCAGGTGGACCTGCGCTTCTGCGATTACCGTGACTCGGTGGGCGAGTTCGACCGCGTGGTCTCCATCGAGATGGTGGAGGCCGTTGGCGAGCGCTACTGGCCGACGTACTTCTCTACCGTGCGCGATCGATTGAAGCCCGGCGGGCGCGCCATGATCCAGTCGATCGTGATCGCCGAGGAGGCGTTCGAGTCGTATCGATCCACGAGCGACTTCATCCGCGAGTACATCTTTCCCGGCGGAATGCTGCCCACCGTGGAGCGGATCGGCGGGGAGGCGCGTGCCGCGGGCCTCGCGGTGCGCGAGGTGTTCCCGTTCGGCGGCGATTACGCGCACACGCTGCGCCGCTGGCGGGCGCGCTTCGATGCCTGCGAGGCCGAGGTAAGGGCTCTCGGGTTCGACGATGCCTTCCTCGCCGCGTGGCGATTCTATTTCCACTACTGCGAGGCCGGCTTCAATGCCGGGCGTATCTCGGTGGTGCAGGTGGAGCTCGAGAGGCCCGTATGAGGCGCTCCATCGCCGGGATGGCCGTGGCGGTCGCGTCCGTGGCGCAGGCGGCGGTCCCGGCGCTGCCCGTGATGGTCACCGAGGCGATGCCGGGCCTGGAAGCGGCGGGGAACCACCACTTCCGCTACCTCCTGTTCCACGTTTATGACGCGACGCTGTGGGCGCCGCAGGGGCGCTGGACCCCCACCGGCCCCTTCGCGCTCGACATCCGCTACGCGCTCGACATCCGCGGGCGCGACCTCTCCAAGCGCAGCATCGAGGAGATGCGCAAACAAGGGCGCGACGATGCGGCGAAGCTCGCGCGCTGGGCCGCGGAAATGGACCGCGTGTTCCCCGACATCAAGGCCGGCGACCGGCTCGTGGGCGTGCACGTGCCCGGACTGGGGGCGCGCTTCTACGGCGCCCGAGGACTCCTCGGCACGGTGCGCGACGAGGAGTTCGCGAGCGCCTTCTTCGACATCTGGCTCGCCGATCGCACCAGCGAGCCGGCCATGCGCCGCGCGCTGCTGGGAACCGGGGCGCGATGATCCACGCCCCGCCCGCCACTTCGCGGCTCGCGGCCTACGGTTTCCTCGGGCTGCCGCTCGCCATGGCGGCGCTGCCGATCTACGTGCACGTGCCCAAGTTCTACGCCGAGAGCGTGGGCCTCTCGCTGGCGGCGATCGGGACGCTGCTCCTCGCGGCGCGCCTCCTCGACGCGCTGCAGGATCCGCTGCTCGGCTGGTGGAGCGACCGCCGCAGCCATCGCGCCGGCGGCCGCTGGACTTTCGTGGCGGCGGGCGCGGCGGGGCTGGCGCTCGGCATGCTGGCGCTTTTCAATCCCCCCCAGGGCAGTGGCGCCGGGTGGCTCCTGTTCTCGCTCGCCATCGTTTATACGGCCTACAGCCTGGCCACGATCAGCTACCAGGCCTATGGCGCCGAGATCACCGAGGTGCCGCGCGACCGGGTGCGGGTGACGGCGTGGCGCGAGGGCTTCGGGCTGGCGGGCGTGGTGCTGGCGGCGCTGTTGCCGCAATGGCTCGGGCTGGAGGGGTTCGCGTGGCTCTTCGCTCCGCTGGTGGTCGTGGCGGCCGTGATCGCGATCGTGGGCTCGCCGCCGGTCCTGGAACGGCCGCGCACGACGGGCTTCTCCGTCGCCGCGTTGCTGGCGCCGCTCGCCAACCCGCGCTTCCGCTGGCTGCTCGGGGTATTCCTGCTTTCCGGCATCGCGGCCGCGGTGCCCGCGACGCTGGTGCTCTTCTTCGTCGATGACGTGGTGCGCAGGCCGGACCTCGCCGGCGCCTTCCTCGCGGTGTACTTCGGCGCCGGGGCCCTGGGACTGCCGGCGTGGGTGTGGCTCGCCGGCCGCTGGGGCCGGGGCCGGGCCTGGATCGCGGGCATGGCGCTCTCCATCGCCGCCTTCGGTTGGGCGTGGCTCCTCGGCCCCGGGGATGCCGCGGCCTTCTTCGCCATCTGCGCGCTCTCCGGCATCGCGCTCGGCGCCGACCTGGCGCTCCCCCCCGCGATGCTCGCCGAGGCGATCGACGACGACGCGGCCCGCGGAGGGGAGCGGCGCGAGGGCGCCTACTTCGGCCTCTGGAACCTCGCCACCAAGCTGAACCTGGCGCTCGCCGCCGGCATGGCGCTGCCCGCGTTGGAATTCCTCGGTTACCGCGCCGGTGCGCAAGGCGCCGAGACGCGGGCGCTCTCGATCGTCTACGCGCTGCTGCCCTGCCTCCTCAAGGGCGGGTCGGCGGTGATCCTCTTCATCTCACCCTGGGTCAATCACCAACGGGAGGCTCCATGAAACAACTCGCCATCGCCGCAGTTGCCGCCCTCTTTACCTGGGGATGCGCCGCCCCTGAGCCGCGCGACTACGCCGCGCAACGCCCCGTGTTCGACATGAAGCGCTACTTCGACGGCCCCGTGGACGCGTGGGGCACGATCCAGGACCGTTCCGGCAAGGTGACGAAGCGCTGGAACGTCGTGGTGGTGGGCTCGTGGAATGGCGACGAGGGCACGCTCGACGAGCGATTCGTCGATTCCGACGGCAAGGTCGAGACGCGCGTATGGAAGATTCGCAAGCAGGGCGATCGCTACACCGGCACCGCGGGCGACGTGATCGGCGAGGCGCGCGGCGAGGCTGCGGGCAACGCGCTCAACTGGAAGTACGTGCTGGCCGCCAAGCGCGAGAACGGCGACACGGTGAACCTCGACATGGACGACTGGATGTGGCTCATCGACGAGAAGACGCTGATGAACCGCACCACGTTCTCCAAGTTCGGCATCCGCGCCGGCGAGGTGACGTTCTTCTTCCGCAAGCGCGACTGAGGTGGCGCTCAATCCGCCCATCACCGACTGGGCAGGCCGCCGCTGCTGGATCGTCGGCGCCAGCACCGGCATCGGGGCGGCGCTGGCCGAAGTGCTTTCGGCAGCGGGCGCGCGGGTGGCGCTGTCTTCCCGGCGCGCCGTGCTGCTGGAGGGCCAGGCCGCCCGCCTCGGTGCCGAGCGAACGCTGGCCGTGCCGCTCGACATCCGCGATGCGGCGGGCGTGAAGGCGGGGGCGCAGGCGATCAAGAGCGCCTGGGGCGGCATCGACCTCGTGGTGCTGATGGCGGGGGACTACAAGCCGATGCGAGCGTGGGAGATCGACCTCGAGGCCGCGCACTCGATGATCGAGACCAACCTCACCGGCCCCTTCAACGTGCTGGCGGCGATCATGCCCACGCTGGTGGCGCAGGGCTCGGGACACGTGGTGCTGGTGTCGAGCGTGGCGGGATTTCGCGGGCTCCCCAAGAGCCTTGTCTACGGCCCCACCAAGGCGGCGCTGATCAACCTGGCGGAGACGCTGTACCTGGACCTGCAACCCCGCGGCATCGCGGTGAGTGTCGTGAACCCCGGCTTCGTGCGCACGCCGCTCACCGCGCAGAACGACTTCGAGATGCCGGCGCTGATCGAGCCCGCCGAGGCCGCGCGCGAGATCGTGGCGGGGCTGGCACGAGGCGATTTCGAGACGCACTTTCCACGCCGGTTCACGCGCTGGCTGAAGCTGCTGCGCCTGCTGCCGTACCGGCTCTACTTTCCGGCGATCCGGAAGATGACGGGAATCAAGTGAACGAACGCGCGCTAAGCAATGTGACGGATTTCTGGGAGCAGCTCACGCCCGCGTCCCTCGCCCGGCTCGAGGAGGTTTACGCACGCGACGCCTATTTCGAGGATCCCTTCAACGAGGTCCAGGGCGTGGCCGAGATCCGGCGCGTCTTCGCCCACATGTTCGAGACGCTCCACGAGCCACGCTTCACGATCCTGGAGACGATCACCCAGGGGAGTGCGGCGATGATGGTTTGGGATTTCGACTTCCGCATCAAGTCGTACCAGCCGGAAGTGAAGCGGCGCATCCACGGTGCGTCGCATTTGCGTTTCGCGCCCGACGGCCGAGTCTCGTACCACCGCGACTACTGGGACGCTGCCAACGAGCTCTACGCGGAGCTGCCGGCGGTTGGAATGCTGATGCGATACCTCAAGAAAAAGATGAAGGCCCCCTAGGGGGCCATTTCCCCGAACTCCTCACAACCCACAGGAGCCCCGAGCATGCAACAGATGAACATCGTCACTTTCGGCAAGGAAGACGTCGAGAACGAGCTCGCCAGGATGTCGCCGGGCGAGCTCGATGAGCTCGCCTTCGGCGCGATCCAGGTCAATGGCCAGGGCACCGTGCTGGCCTACAACGCGGCCGAAACCAGCATCACGGGCCGCACCGCCGCCGAAGTGATCGGGAAGAACTTCTTCCGCGACGTGGCCCCCTGCACCAACACGCGGAAGTTCCGCGGCGTCTTCGACGCCGGCGTCACCGCCGGCAACCTGAACACCATGTTCGACTACACCTTCGACTACAAGATGAATCCGACCAAGGTGAAGATCCACATGAAGAAGGCGATCATCGGGGACACGTACTGGATTTTCGTTAAGCGGGCTTAGCCTTTCTGGTATCCACCGAGCCCGAGGCCGCGGTCCGGGCCGAGACGCCGCGATACGCTCGATCGGAGGGGAGTGAAAGTCCACTACCACCCATTACGTGAATTTCTTGCGCAGCGTCGATCTTGCGGCGAGTCGGAACGCGGGCCTCGACCC
>JANMHV010000427.1:0-17662 GCA_031375445.1 Burkholderiales bacterium
TCACCCGTCCGCCGCTCGCCGCCAGGGTTGCCCCCGCGCTGCCGCTCGACTTGCATGTGTAAAGCATTCCGCCAGCGTTCAATCTGAGCCAGGATCAAACTCTTCAGTTCAATCCATCAGTTACTACAAAACTCACAAAGATCACATGGATCCAAAGTGAGCACTACGTTTGCTTTGACAGCTTCGAAAGCCCCATACAAGCAGCCCCTCGGCCATAGCACCGCAGCACCCACCTCTATCGGCTGTAACTTGTTAAAGAGCGATGGCTATCCCTTGCCGTGCAGATTATGGGATTGGTTGCGGGGGCAGGATTTGAACCTGCGACCTTCGGGTTATGAGCCCGACGAGCTGCCAGACTGCTCCACCCCGCGCCAGGCTCGACTTCGTTTTCACGCGGTCGAGAGGTGAAATTATGTCAGTTTCGGGGTCCTGCGTCAACGCCTACCGACGCTTCTTTGCCTGAATTCCGACGTGGCCGTCGCAAATCAGTGACTTACGAATTCACGCCGGGCGGCGTTCGAGCACCGCCTGCGCGAGAGTGCCGCTATCGACGTGCTCCAGCTCCCCGCCCACGGGCAGGCCGCGCGCGATGCGGGTGATCTTCAGGCCCTTTTCGCCCAGGAGCTCCGAGATGTAGTGGGCCGTGGCCTCGCCCTCCACGGTGAAGTTGGTGGCGAGGATCACTTCCTTCACGATGCCGTCCGTCGCGCGACGCGCGAGGCGATCGAGGTGGATCTCCCGCGGGCCGATGCCGTCGAGCGGCGACAGGCGCCCCATCAGCACGAAGTAGAAGCCGGCGTAGCTCTGGGTCTGCTCCATCATCAGGAGGTCGCCGGGAGACTCGACCACGCACAGCAGCGAGCCATCGCGGCGCGTCGAGGCGCATACGGAGCAGATCTCGGCCTCGGTGAAGGTATTGCAGCGCGCGCAGTGGCGGATGCGCTCCACCGCGCCTCCCAGGCACTGCGCCAGCCGCTCGGCGCCCTGCCGGTCGCGCTGCAGCAGGTGGTAGGCCATGCGCTGCGCGGACTTGGGCCCCACGCCGGGCAGGCAGCGCAGCGCCGTGATCAACTCGTCGAGCGCGGCCGGCTTGTCCATGGACGCCCTAGAAGGGCAGGCCCATTCCCGGGGGCAGGTTCATGCCCGCGGTGAAGCCCTGCATCTTGGCCTGGGTGGCGGCCTCGGCCTTGGCGGCCGCGTCGTTCATCGCCGCGACCAGCAGGTCCTCTAGCATGTCCTTGTCCTCGCCGAGGAGGCTGGGGTCGATCGCGATCTTCTTCACCAGGTGCTTGCAGGTCATCGTGATCTTCACCAGCCCGGCGCCCGACTGGCCCTCGACCTCGACCAGCGCCAGCTCTTCCTGCGCCTTGCGCATGTTCTCCTGCATCTGCTGGGCCTGCTTCATCAGGCCCGCCAATCCGCCTTTCATCATCGCGTCACCTCTTTGCGTTCGAAGGAGTGGGGGAATCGCCCTCGGCGGGCTTGATCGAAGATGCGACCACCTCGGCGCCCAGGTCGCGCACGATGTCGCGCACGAACGGGTCGCGCTCGATCGCCTGGGCGGCGCTCGCCTGGCGTTGCGCGTCCTCGCGGGTTCGGGCCGCGGCGAGGCTCTTGCCGGCGGTGGCGCCGACCTCGACCGTGAGGCGCAGCGTCGGCCCGAAATGCGCGGCAAGCTCGGAGCGCAGCTTGTCGGTATACATCTTCTCCGCATACATGCGCTGCGTCTCGGGCAGCGCCAGCTTGAGGTGGTTGTCCTCGAAGGACATCAGCTCGCCGTGGCGCGCCGCCATGCCCGCGAGGCCGCCCAGCTTGAGGCGCTCGACGAGGCCCGGCCAATCGCCGTCGAAGGCGACCGGCGCCGCAGTCGCCGGCGCGGCAGCGGGGGCGGCGGGAGCGGTAGCCTGCGTGGCGGGAGCGGGGGCGGCGGAAGACGCTGGCGCTGCCTCGCGACGTTGCTGGGGCCGGGCAGGCGCGGCCTCGGCACGCTGCGCGGCGACGGACGTCGACGAACGCACGGCCGGCGCCGCCTCCACGGCTCGAGCGCGTGTGGCACTCCCCGGCGCGCCGGTAAAGGTGACCATGCGCAATAGCGCCATGGTGAAGCCGGCGAATTCATCGGGGGCGAGCGGGAGGTCGCGCCGTCCGAGCAGCGCCACCTGGTAGAGGACCTGCACCTGGGCCGCGTCGAGGCGCCCGGCCATCGCGTTCACGCGCGCCGCATCGGCATCATCCTCCGCGGGAGGAGCGCCAGCCTGCGCGAGCGCCACGCGATGCAGGATGGAGGCGATCTCCTCCAGCGCGGAGTCGAACGAAACGCTGCGCCCGGCCACGCGCTCCGCCTCGCGAATGGCACCTGCGCCGTCGCCCTCGGCCACGCATTCCAGCAGCGGCCACACGAGATCGCCGCCGAGCGTTCCCAGCATTTGCGCGACCTGCGCCGTGGTGACCTTGCCGCCGCCATGGGCGATGGCCTGGTCGAGCAGCGACAGGCTGTCGCGCAGGCTGCCGGCGGCCGCCTTGCCGAGCGCCATCAGCGCTGTCTCCTCGAAGGGGATGCTCTCCGCCTCGAGCACTCGCTTCAAGTGCCCGGCCACCATCGGCGGGGCCTGGGGCTTCAGGTTGAACTGCAGGCAGCGCGACAGGACCGTGACCGGAAGGCGCTGCGGGTCGGTGGTGGCGAGGATGAACTTCACGTGCTCGGGCGGCTCCTCGAGCGTCTTCAGCATCGAGTTGAAGGCATGCCGCGACAGCATGTGCACCTCGTCGATGATGTAGACCTTGAAGCGGCCCGAGACCGGCATGTACTGCGCGGTGTCGAGGAGCTCGCGCATCTCGTCCACCTTGGTGTTGGTGGCGGCGTCCACCTCGAGCAGGTCGACGAAACGCCCGGAATCGATCTCGGTGCAGGCGCGGCACTTGCCGCACGGCCGCGAGGTGATGCCGGTTTCGCAGTTGATGGCCTTGGCGAGGATGCGCGCGAGTGTCGTCTTGCCGGTGCCGCGGGTGCCGGTGAAGAGGTAGGCGTGGTGCAGCCGCTGGGTGTCGAGCGCGTTGGTGAGCGCCGTCACCACGTGGGGCTGGCCCACGATCTCCTCGAAGGCCCGGGGACGCCATTTGCGCGCGAGGACTTGGTAAGCCATGGGGATCGTGGGAAGTGGCGAGCGCCTCAGGGCCCTCGCAGGCGGCCCTCGGCTGAATTTAGTGGCGAGCCTGACCCCCGGCACTTGAAGCGACCGACTGTGGCTGCTTCGTTCCCGACCTGACCAGGTTCATCGGACTTCAATGCGGGGAGGCCCGCCACCACGAATTATACAGGCCGAATCATCGCGAAACCGCGCAGGTTCGAAATCCCGCGAAGCAATCGTCGCGATGGGGGAGGTAGAAGTTGCGGTAGCGCGAGTTGGCCAGCCGCGAGCGCGTGGCGAAGCTGCCGCCGCGAAGCACGTAGTGATTGTGGAACCACGGCTCCGAGTAGTCGCGGTAGGGATCGGGCGCGAATCCGGGGTACGGCGTGAAGGGAGATTCGGTCCATTCCCACACCCCGCCGATCAGGTGACGAAGGCCGTTGCCGCCGGGCCGTGGCTCGGGCAGGGCGATCGACGGCCCCCAGTGCCGCAGATCCAGGCCTGGCGCGCCTTCGGGCGGCGCGTCACCCCAGGGATAGCTGCGATCCCGCCCGCCGCCGCGCGCGGCGAACTCCCACTCGGCCTCGGTCGGCAACCGGCGTCCTGCCCAACGGCACCAGGCACGGGCTTCGTGGAGGTTCACGTGGACCATCGACGCATCGCCCTCCAGCGGCACCCAACGGTCGAAGCGACGGCGCTGCCAGCCCGCCCCGGCGCGACGCCAGTAGGCCGGATGGGTTCGCTGCCGCGCTTCACGCCAAGCGATGCCCTCAGGCGTCCACCACGCATCGTTGCCGTAGCCTCCCGCCTCCACGAACGCGGCGAACTCGCCCTGCGTCACGGGATGCGCCGCCATCGAAAACGCGGCGACCGCCACCCCATGGGGCCCCCGCTCGTTGTCGAACACGAATCCCGGCCCGCTTCCCGACGTCCCGAGCGTGAATTCACCGCCGGAAAACTCGACGTCGCCGCCCTCCCCGGCGGCTTGCGGCGGCTCGCGAGCCTCGATTGCGGGGGCCGGGAGCCCCAGCTGCTGCAGGGTCATGAGCAACGCCTCGCCGTGCATGTCCTCGTGGACGAGCGCCAGCGCCGGGAAGTAAAGCGCGGGCTCCTCGACCCTCGCGACGCTCTCCACCGTCTCCTCGAGGGTGCGCTCCATGTAAGCCCGCACCGCGGCCGGCGACGGATAGGGGATGCTCCAGCGCGAATCGTGGGGAACCGTCGAGGAATTGAACATCGCGTCCGCACCGTCCAGGCGCGAGGCGGCGAGCGCACCTTCCTGCGCGTTCGCGCCATCGCGCAGGCACCAGTACTCCTGGAACCAAGCGAGGTGCGCGAGCTCCCACAGCGGCGGGTTCACGGTCGGGATGCAGGGAACCGCAAGCGAGCCCAGATCCAGGTGCCCGTACAACGCCCAGGTGCGGCTGCGCGCATCGCGCAGCGCAACCGCCAGGCGGTCTCGTTCGTATAATCCGGTCATGAGAGTCGAGTCGGGAAAGCCCGTGGTTTGCATCGTCACGCCGGGCACGAAGGCCGCGAACAACGGCAACTGGCGTACGGCCGATCGCTGGGCGTGGATGCTCCGGGGGCGCTTCCGGATCATTCTACAGACCGAGTGGGATGGCACGCCATGCGACGCGATGGTGGCATTGCACGCGCGCAGGAGCTCCGCTTCCATCGCCTCCTACCGCGAGCTCTTCCCCTCCCGCAAGCTGGCGGTGGTCCTCACCGGCACCGATCTCTACAAGGACCTGCCCGGCGATCGCGATGCCATCGCCTCGCTCGACATCGCCGACCGCATCGTGGTGCTGCAGGACCATGCGCGCACGATCCTCGCCCCGCCGTGGCGCGCGAAGAGCGACGTGATCTTCCAGTCGGCCCCGACCGTGGCCCATCGCAAGCTCGCCCGCGAGCCCCTCCATTGCGTCGTGGTGGGCCACCTGCGTCCCGAGAAGGATCCGCTCACCCTGTTCGCGGCGATCCGCGCGTTGCCCACGAACCTCCCGATCCGCGTTCGCCACATTGGCGAAGCGCTCGACGCGCAGCTCGGCCACGCCGCGGAGCAGCTCGCCCGCGAGGAGCCGCGCTACCGCTATTCGGGCGGCCTCGCCCGTGGCCTGGTCCGATCGGCGATGGCCTCCTCGCACCTCCTCGTGCATCCGTCGGTCGTGGAAGGCGGCGCGAACGTCGTGGTCGAGGCGATCACCTGCGGAGCCGGCGTCGTCGCGAGCCGCATTTCCGGGAATATCGGCATGCTCGGAGAGGACTATCCCGGATACTTCGAACCCCGCGATGCCGCGGGCCTTGCGGCCGTGCTGGAGCGCGCTTGCCGGGAACCCGGCTTCCGGCGCAGCCTCGTCGCGCACTGCCGGCAGCGCCGTCCCCTCTTCACCCCGGCCCGCGAGGCGCGCGACGTGCGCCGCCTGGTGGGCCAGCTGCTGTCCTGATGGGCGGCGTTAGAATCAACCACGAATCGAGAAGGAGCGGCACCATGGACATGAACGTTCGCCTCACCCAATTCAGCCACGGCGGCGGTTGCGGCTGCAAGATCGCGCCGGGAGTCCTGGAGCAGATCCTCGCCAAATCCGCGCCGGGGTTGATCCCGAAGCAGCTCCTGGTGGGCATCGAAACCGCCGACGATGCCGCGGTCTACCAGTTGAACGAGCGCCAGGCGATCGTGGCGACCACGGATTTCTTCATGCCGATCGTCGACGACCCGTTCGATTTCGGCGCCATCGCCGCGACCAACGCGATCTCCGACGTCTACGCCATGGGCGGCCAGCCGCTCTTCGCGCTCGCCCTCGTGGGGATGCCGGTGAACCAGCTGCCGCTCGAGGTGATCCGCAAGATCCTCGAGGGTGGCGAGTCGGTGTGCGCGCGGGCCGGCATTCCCATCGCCGGCGGCCACACCATCGACTCGGTCGAGCCGATCTACGGACTGGTCGCCATCGGCCTCGTGGACCCGAAAAACCTCAAGCGCAACGCAGGCGCCAAGGTGGGCGACAAGCTGATCCTCGGCAAGCCCCTCGGCGTCGGCATCTACAGCGCGGCGCTGAAGAAGGGCCGCCTCGACGACGCCGGCTACAAGGCGATGATCGCCAGCACCACGAGGCTCAACACGCCGGGCACGAAGCTGGGAACGCTCGATTCCGTCCACGCCCTCACCGACGTGACGGGATTCGGGCTCCTCGGCCACCTGCTCGAGATCGCCAAGGGGTCCGGCGTCGCCGCGCGCGTGTCCTGGAAGGACATTCCGCTCCTGCCCGGGGCGCTCGATTTCGCCCGCGATGGAATTCTCACCGGCGCCTCCGGTCGCAACTGGACGGGTTATGGCAATCGCGTCCGCATGGGCGCGGGCCTGGGCGAGGCGGAGCAGGCCATCCTCACCGACCCGCAGACGAGCGGCGGCCTGCTGGTGGCCTGCTCGCCGGAAGCGTGCGACGAGATATTGCGCATCTTCCGTGACGAGGGCTTTGGCGACGCGGCCGTGATCGGCGAGGTCGCGGCCGGCCCATCCGAGGTCACGATCGAATAGGAATCCGCATGAACCCGCGCGCCGGAGGAACCACACCGCAGCCACAGCCCGCCCCCGCCGAAGGCGGCCTGCGCCAGCGCTTCCGCTCGATCCGCGCGGCCTCGCGCGCGCTTGCCGCCCCGCTCTCGCCCGAGGATTGCGCGATCCAGTCGATGGCCGACGCGAGCCCGGTCAAGTGGCACCTCGCGCACACCACGTGGTTCTTCGAGACCTTCATCCTCTCGACCGCCGCAACCGGGTGGCGGCCATTCGATCCGTCGTTCAAGGTGCTCTTCAACTCCTACTACAACGCCGTGGGCGACAAGCACCCGCGGCCGCAGCGCGGCCTCATCACGCGCCCCGCGCTCGATCGCGTCCTCGAATACCGCGATGCGGTGGAAGGCGCGATGGATGCGCTGCTCGCTTCCCCGCTCGATCCCGCCGTGGAGGCGCTGGTCGAGCTGGGACTGAACCACGAGCAGCAGCACCAGGAGCTGATCCTCACCGACTTGAAGCACATGCTCTCCTGCAACCCGCTGCGCCCGGCCTACCAGAAGAACTGGCCGCTCACGCAGGTGCGGGCGCGAAAGCCGCGCTGGATCGGCTTCGCGGAGGGAGTCCACGAGATCGGCCACGAGGAGGCAGGCTTCGCGTTCGACAACGAGCGGCCGCGGCACCGCACCTTCCTGGAGGATTTCGAGATCGCCTCGCATCCGGTGACCAATGGCGACTTCCTCGCCTTCATCGAGGATGGCGCCTACCGGCGCCCGGAGCTGTGGCTCTCGGCAGGCTGGGACACCGTTGCCTCACGCGGGTGGGAAGCGCCGGGCTACTGGGAGCACGCCGACGGGCGCTGGCATACCTTTACGCTCCATGGGCTCGCCCCGGTGGAAGTGAATACCCCGGTATGCCACGTGAGCTTCTACGAAGCCGAGGCCTTCGCGCGCTGGTCCGGCGCGCGCCTGCCCACGGAGGCCGAGTGGGAGCACGCCGCGGCCGGCACCCCGATGGTGGGCAACTTCATCGAAAGCGGCGCGCTGCACCCGCTGGCCCTGCGCGAAGACCCCGCGCCCGGAACGCTGGCCCAGGCCTTCGGCGACGTGTGGGAATGGACCCGCAGCGACTACGGCCCCTACCCCGGCTTCCGCCCCGCCGCCGGCGCCGTGGGCGAGTACAACGGCAAGTTCATGTGCAACCAGTACGTGCTGCGCGGCGGATCGTGCGCCACGCCGCGAAGCCACATCCGCGCGTCGTACCGCAACTTCTTTCCCGCCGATGCGCGCTGGCAGTTCTCCGGGCTGCGGCTCGCCCGCGACGCCTGATGGCGGGCGCCGACCTCGACCGGTCGGTCGCGCACTACCGCGACCTCGCTCCCCGCTACGACCACTTCACCCGCAGGATCAATCGCATCCGGGAACGCGCGATCGCAGCACTCGGCCTCGAGCCCGGCGACGTGGTGCTCGACGCGGGGTGCGGCACCGGCTGGTGCCTGCCGGAGCTCGCGCGGCGCGTGGCCCCCGGCGGCCGCGTGCTGGCCTTCGATCCCTCCCCGGAGATGCTGGTGCAGGCGCGCGCACGCATCGCATCCCTCGGCATCGACGCGGCCCTGCTGCAAGCCACGGCCGAGGAGGTCGCGCTGCCGCAGCCCGTGGACGCGATCCTCTTCAGCTACACCCATGACCTGATCCGCTCGCCTGCAGCGCTCGCCAACCTGCTGCGCCAGGCGCGCCCCGGCGCGCGCGTCGCCGCCACCAGCACCAAGCTCTACGCGCCGTGGCTCTTCCCCGCCAACTGGTACCTGCGCGCGAGCCATCGCGCCTACATCACCAATTTCGAGGGGTTCGAGGCGCCCTGGTCGCTGCTGGCGGAGCGCCTCGACGGCTTCGCCGTGCGGACGGCACCGTGGTCCCAGCACTACGTGGCCACGGGACGGGTGCGTCAGGTGGCGGAGAAGACGAAGTAGTCCTCGGGCGAGCCGATCCAGGCGCGAATGGTTCCGAACCCCGCCTCGCGCAGCAGCGCCTCGAACTCCGCGCGGTGGTACTTGTAGGAGTTCTCGGTGTGGATGCGCTCGCCGGCCGCGAAGTGCCGCTCGACGCTCCCCAGGCGCACGCGCTGCTCACCCACTGCCTCGAGGTGCATCTCGATCCGGCCCTCGTCCGCGTTGTAGAAGCCGCGATGGGCGAACCCGGCCAGGTCGAAGTCGAAGCCGAAGCGCCGGTTGAGGTGGGCGAGCACGTTGCGGTTGAAGGCGGCGGTGACCCCGAGCGCATCGTCGTAGGCGGCGTCGAGGCGCTCCGGGTCCTTCTTCGCATCCACCCCGATCAGCAGGCCGCTGCCGGGACGCCGCGCGGCATGCTCGCGGATCGAGCGCAGGAACTTCACCGCATCGGGCGGCGTGAAGTTGCCGATGGAAGAGCCGGGGTAGAAGAACGAGGCCGGCCGCGCGTCGAGGACGTCTTCCAAATCGATTCCGGCCGAGAAGTCGGTGACGACACCGACCATCTCGATGCCGGGGAAATCCGGCGCCATGCGCGCGAGCGCGAGATGCAGCTCCGAGGCGGCGACGTCCACGGCGATGTAGCGCGAGGGCTCGAGGAACGGGAACCAGCCCTGGGCCTTGCGACAATCGCCCGCGCCGAGGTCGACGAGCTGCCGGCCCTTCCCCATCGCGGCTGCGATCCCGGCGCGATGCTCGCGGAAGAGCGCCGTCTCGGTGCGCGTGGGGTAATACTCCGGCAGCTGGCAGATGGCGCCATAGATCGCGCAGCCGAGCTCGTCGTAGAAATAGCGCGGCGCGATCGAGGCGGGCGTGGCGACGAGGCCCGCCACGACGGATTGGCGCTCGTCCACGGGCGGGGCGACAGTGCGCTCCACGACGCGGTACTGCACCGGCTTAGCGTCGGGCAACGGCGCCCTCGGCGACCAGCTTCTCGACGTAGCCGAAGGCCTCGCCCTCGCTCCAGTCGCGCTCGCCGAACACCCAGTAGCGAACCCGGCCCCGCGCGTCGACGAGGAACGTCATCGGCAGGCCCTTGGCGTTCCAGCGATCGGCGGCCTTCTTTTCGGGGTCCATCAGCACCGGCAGCGTGAGCTTCTCGCGCTCGAGGAATGCGGCGACCTTCGGGCCGGACTCGCCGTAGTTCACCGCCAGCACCTCGAAGGCCTTGCCCTGCAGCCTGGCGCGCAGGCGCTCCAGCCCCGGCATCTCGTCGCGGCACGGCTCGCACCACGTGGCCCAGAAATTCACCAGCACCACCTGGCCGCGCATCTTGCGCAGGTCCACGGCGCGCCCGGCCACGTCCTCGAGCGCGAGGGCAGGCGTGCCCTTTCCTGCCCACGGCTTGATCGGCGCGGTGTTCGCGCGGGCAGGGGCGGACGTCGCGAGGGCCGCGCACGCGAGCGCCGCGCCCATCACGGCGACGACTCGATTCAGGCGATTTCCTTCGCCGAGATCTGGTACTTGAAGTTGTCCGGGTCGAGGCTATCGAGGCGACCCTCGGCGGTCTCGCTCTGGGGGTACATGAGGAACGGCACCTTGCCGCGGGTGGAACCCGGCAGCGCCACGTCGTGGGCATAGTTGTAGGCGAGCCAGTTCATCTCCCAGGAGCCGAACAGGCGCTTCCTCGCGGCGACCACCATCGGGTCGTCGACGGGCTTGCCGCCGCCTTCCTCGAGGATCACCTTGCGCACGTCGGCCGGATCCACCGGCACCCAGCCGTGGCCCGCGAGGTAGAACTCGGCGCGGCAGTGCTGCGCCTTGGTGATGTCGCCGCCTGCGCGCCCGAGGCTGCCGTAACCGAGGGCCGAGCCCGCCACGCGGATGCCGTAGACGTCACGTGCCGGGATGCCCTCGGCGCGCATCAGCGCCACGTAGAGCGCATTGAGGTCCGCGCACTTGCCGGAGAGCACGTTGTTCTCGAGCATGAACTTGATGTCCCCGGTGCCGCAGCCGCGCGTCTTCGGATCCCGCGCGGTGTTGTCCACGATCCAGTCGTAGATGGCGCGCGCCTTCTCCAGGTCGCCGCGCTTGCCGCGCACGATCTCCGAGGAGGTCTTCTTCACGATGCCGTCGGTGGGCATGAGGTCGGTCGCGGCCGTGTACTTGCGCAGCTCCGCGCGGTCCTCGGCAGGCACCTTGCCCGGCTTCGAGAGGTCTACGGCGACGTCGCGCGTGGCGAAGCGACTGGTCATCGTGAGCACCGGGCGGGCGCCTGCGGGAAACTCGGCCGAGACTATCCCCGCGCCGTACTTGGCGTCTTCGGAGAAGGTCGCGGTGCCGCCCTCCGCGGTCCAGGAGCTGCCGAGGGACTTGTGGTACGCCGTATCGTCGGTGAGGGGGGTCGGCAGCCACACGCGGGTGATCCCCGAAGGCTTCAGCACCTCCACCCGGTGGGTGACCTCGTAGATCTTCCACTTGCCGTCCGCCGCAACAGCCTGGGCGAAGGCCTGGGAGATGCTGGCGGGTAGCGACAGGGCGGCCGCGGCCGCGCCGGAAAAATGCAGGAAATTGCGACGATCCATCGGAGTTCTCCCAGGGAGCCGGAAAGGAAATGCGGGGGGCAGGCGGCGATTTTATCAGCCCCCACACCCCTCCACGTTACGACGCATGCCACGGCCCGGATGCGCCAACCGGTAAAATCGATGTCCATTCGCTTCGTGCCACCGCCCCCGCCTCGATGTCGTCTCCCGCCCCGCAGCTCCAGCTCGCCTTCGGCCTCGCATTTCCCGACCTCTACGACCGCGCGGGCCTGGCAAGGCTCGATGCCGCCTTCATGGCCCACCTCGAGGCGGCCGACGCATCGCTCGGGGCACGCCTCGGTGCCGCGCGGCAGGCGCCCGAGCCGCCCGCCTACAAGGAGGAAGCGGACCTGCTGATGGCCGTGGCCCCCCACCTCGACCGTTTCATGGCACAGCTCTTCGGCATCGAGGAGGAATGGGCGGACCTGCTCGAAAGCCATCACGCTCTGGCGCCGCTCTTCCGCGTGAAGCGAAAGTTCGTGCAGCGCCGCGCCATGCTGAAGATCAAGGCCGACGAGGCCGCGACCCTCGACGGCCCCGCGCTTGAACGTGCCGTCGCCGAGCGCCTCGGCGGAGCCTTCGACGAGTTGGTGTTCGCCAACAAGGTGCTCCAATGGCAGGCCGACGAGGCGGTCCACGCGGATGACCTGGCACTCGCCGAGAAGCTCGCCGCCTGGGGCGGCCACACCGCGGAGGGCCGCCGCCATTTCGAGGCCGGCGTGCTGTTCAAGCCGCCGCAGCGGGTCGACCCCGAGCACCTGGTGCCGGTCGATACCTCGCGGGAAAAGGGATTCACCGTCCATACGCTCCACCACATCCGTCGCCGCGAGGGCTTCGCCCTTACGGATCCGGGGACGCATCTCGCCGGGGCGCTGGACGAGGCCAACTACTGCATCTGGTGCCACGAGCAGGGCAAGGACTCGTGCTCCAAGGGCCTGCGCGAGAAGCCGACCGGCGATGGACGCGTGGTGTTCAAGAAGAGCCCCTTCGGCGTGCCCCTCAACGGCTGCCCGCTGGAAGAGCGCATCTCGGAGTTCCACAAGCTGAAGACCGAGGGCTGGGCGGTGGGGGCGCTGGCGATGATCGTGATCGACAACCCGACCGTGTGCTCCACCGGCCATCGCATCTGCAACGACTGCATGAAGTCGTGCATCTACCAGCGCCAGGACCCGGTGGACATCCCGCAGGCCGAGACGCGCACGCTGAAGGACATCCTCGAGCTCCCATGGGGCTTCGAGATCTATTCGCTGCTCACGCGCTGGAACCCGCTCAACCTGCGCCGCCCGCTCCCGCTCCCGGAAACCGGCCAGCGGGTGCTGGTGGTGGGCATGGGGCCCGCGGGCTTCACGCTCGCGCACCACTTGATGAACGACGGCCATGCGGTGGTCGGCATCGACGGCCTCAAGATCGAGCCCCTCGAAGCCGCGCTCTCGGGAGTGGATCCCCACGGAGCGCGCGTGGCGTTCCGGCCGGTCCGCTCGGTCGCGGAGCTGCGCGAGCCCCTCGAAAGCCGCACCATGGCGGGCTTCGGCGGGGTCGCCGAGTACGGCATCACGGTTCGATGGGACAAGAATTTCCTCAAGATGGCGCGTCTGCTGGTGGAGCGGCGCGCGCAGTTCGCGCTCTTCGGCGGCGTGCGCTTCGGAGGCACCCTCACATCCGAGGGGGCCTTCGCCCTGGGCTTCGACCACATCGCGCTCGCGGCCGGCGCCGGGAAGCCCACGGTGCTCGATCTCCCCAACGGGCTCGTTCGCGGAGTGCGCACGGCCTCGGACTTCCTGATGGGCCTGCAGCTCACCGGGGCCGCGCGCACCGATTCCATCGCCAACCTGCAGGTGCGCCTTCCGATCGTGGTCATCGGCGGCGGGCTCACCGGCATCGACACCGCCACCGAGTCCCTCGCGTACTACCCCGTGCAAGTGGAGAAATTCCTGGCGCGCTACGAGGCGCTGGTGGCCGAGAAGAGCGCGGGCGAGGTGCGCAACGAGTGGAACGAGGAAGAGACGCGGGTCGCGGAGGAATTCCTCACCCACGCGCTCGCGATCCGCGCCGAGCGCGAGGCCGCCGCGAGCGAAGCGCGCCCGCCACGCATCCTCGAGCTGCTGCAGCTCTGGGGCGGCTCCACGCTCGCCTACCGCAAGCGCCTCATCGACAGTCCTTCGTACACGCTGAACCACGAGGAGGTGGAGAAGGCTCTCGAGGAAGGGATCGCTTTCGCCGAGAACCTCACGCCCCGGCGCATCGAGGTCGATGAGTTCGGGCATGCGCGAGCGTTGGTCGTGACGGTCCGCGCCGAGGATGGCACGCAGTCCGAAGTCGAGCTTCCGGCGCGCACCATCCTCATCGCCGCGGGCACCCAGCCCAACACGGTGCTCGCCCGGGAGGAGCCGGAGCAGTTCCATCTCGATGGCAAGTACTTCCAGGCCATCGACGACGCGGGCAACCCGGTGACTCCGGAGCGCTCGGCCAAGCCCGCGGAGGCGTACGTGCTCACGAGCCGGGACGCCGAGGCCCGCTTCACCAGCTTCTTCGGCGACCTGCACCCTTCCTTCTCCGGCAACGTGGTGAAGGCGATGGGCTCGGCCAAGCAGGGCTACCCGGTGGTGAGCCGCGTGCTGCGCCAGCGGCCCTTGCGCCCGGCCGCGGAGGTGGCGCCCTTCCTCGCGCGGCTCAACGACGAGCTGCGTGCGACGGTTGTCCGGGTGGAACGGCTCACGCCCCAGATCGTGGAAGTGATCGTGCGCGCGCCGGCGGCCGCGCGCGCCTTCCTGCCGGGCCAGTTCTACCGGCTGCAGAACTTCGAATCCCTCGCGGCGCACCCAGGCGGCACCTCGCTCACCATGGAGGGCCTCGCCCTCACCGGCGCGTGGGTGGACCGCGAGCGCGGGTGGGTCTCCACCATCGTGCTGGAGATGGGCGGCTCGAGCGACCTGTGCGCGCTCCTCGCGCCTGGTGAGCCGGTGGTGCTGATGGTGCCGACGGGCGCGCCCACCGAGACTCCCGGCGGCGAGACCGTGGCCCTGGTGGGCGGCGGGCTCGGCAACGCGGTGCTGTTCTCGATCGGCGCGGCGCTGCGGGCCGCGGGATCGAAGGTGCTCTACTTCGCCGGCTACAAGAAGCTCATCGACCGCTACAAGGTGGCGGAGATCGAGGCCGCCGCCGACGAGGTGGTCTGGTGCTGCGACGAGGCGCCGGGGTTCGCACCCACGCGGCCGGGAGACAAGACCTTCGTGGGCAACATCGTCGAGGCCATGGCCGCCCACGCCTCGGGAAGCCTGGGCGCCACGCGGGTAGCGCTGCAGGACGCCGACCGCATCGTGGCCATCGGCTCCGACGGCATGATGGCGGCGGTTGCGCGGGCCCGGGCGCCGGGCGGCAGGCTTGCCTCCTCGGTGAAGGCGGCCCACGTCGCGGTGGGCTCGATCAACTCGCCGATGCAATGCATGATGAAGGAGATCTGCGCGCAGTGCCTGCAGCCGCACGTCGATCCCGCCACCGGCAAGACCACCTACGTGTTCTCGTGCTTCAACCAGGACCAGGATCTCGACCGGGTCGATTTCGGCAGGTTGCGCGACCGTCTGAAACAAAATTCCCTGCAGGAAAAACATACGGCTCAGTGGATCGACCGACTCCTCGTGATTGGGGGAGCGCGCAGGCGGGATTCGTAAGCGCAACACCGGCCGCCGACCGTGCGCGCGGCTTCCCTCGGGCGTCAAACTGGAGGTAATTGGAAACGCATTCGGCCAGCTTTCGATAGCCCGCCGCGTTGGGGTGGTTGTCACGAGGGTAAAACATCCCCGGGGATAGTGGGCAAGCGTCCAACACCCGCAACAGGCCGATGCGCAATTCCCCCAGTGTCTGGGCGACATCTACCGTGTATCGACCTGCGGCCGACTCGTACTTGTCGGGGACATGGACCATGCGAATCGTGGCGTTGGGAAATCGGGCGCGAATCGCGTGCAGGGCGGCGACATTCGCCTCATAGGCGCGATAGCGCGCGACAAGCTGCCCGGCCGATGGCAGGCGGGAAAGGAACCTGAGAAGCGCCGACATCCTGAGCACGCTGCGTACGACCGAAGGACTGGATGCGAAGCGCCGGCGCACTTCCGCGGCCGCTTCCTGCAACGCGATCGGTGGAGCATCGAGGCCCACGGTGTAGAACTGGGGGTCCCGCCTTGCGCAGTCCGCATCCGTCACACCGGGTGCGCATAGGCGGACGCCGCCTTGGTGCGCCAGCGGCTTCCAAAGGGGGCGGAAGAAATCGTCCGATGTCGCGACGATTACGATCTCCGAAAATTCGGCGGTGCGGCGGAAGCTTGCGAGCGCGCGGTCGAAATGCATGACCCCGGTTCCGAGCATGCCGAGGTTGTAGAGCGTCGTTCCGGTGCGTTCGCGCAGCTTTGGGACCCAGGCCTCGCCACCCTCGAGGCCAACGCTGTACGAGTCGCCCACGAATGCGATGGTGCGTGTCCCGGCCTGCGCCAGCGGATAGTCGTGGTCGTCGACGTAGCCATGGTTGTTGGTCGCGAAGCGCACGTCGTACTCGAGGCCGTGGGTCGTGGCCAAGGCGTAACGCCCCTCGGCCCGCGGTAGAAAGCGGACCGCACCATGATCGTCGGCCTGCATCGGGAGCGTGCCCAGGATGATCGCAAAGTCCTCGGACAGGATGCGCGGCTTCGCAAGGCGTACCAGCACCTCGCCCAGGCCGAAAGTCACAAGCGTTACGATCCCTGCGAGTATCGTTCCCAAAACAAGCGTACGCGCCCTTCCAGCAGGAAGCTCGACCCCCTCGTTCCCGGATCGCTCTTCGCGATGCATTTGAAGGCTCCTCCTCAACGATGGCAGATGGCGCGGCCGGGTTCATGCCAATGCAATCGGCACCGCTTCAGACGACAATCTCCCCTCAGGCGAATGCTAGCATTCGCGAACGATGGGCGTTCTCATCTTCAGCGAGGACCAGGATCTCGACCAAGTCGACTTCGACAGCTTGCGGCAGCGGCTCCATCAGCTGCGACGGGATGATGGCGGCGGTGGCGCGGGCACGGGCGCAACACGCGAGCGCCTGCGGCAGAGCTCGCTTCAGGGGAAGTCACCGCGAGGTGGATCGATCGCTCCCTGGCCAAGGCCACGCGTCCAATGAGGCATCGTGACGGTCGCTTGCCAACCCCCCAATCGCCGGTAGAATGGAATTCATCCTCGCAGGCCTGGATCCAACCGGTGATCGGCCTGCCACATTTCCCGGTCGACTCATGCAAAACACCCTCGCAGGTCATGACCCGATAACGACCATTCCCTCGCAGATGATCTCTGGCGACGTCTGCCTCAAGGCCTTCGAGCCCCGCTACATCGACACCGTGCTGGAGCTGCGCAACCACGAGACCGTGCGCATGTTCATGCGGGACCAGAACCCGATCCCGCGGGAGAGCCACTACCGCTGGGTGAAGGAGAACGTGGTCGACGAGCACAAGGTGCACCTGTTCGTCGTCTTCGAGGCGAAGGAGCCGGTGGGCATCGCGCTCGTGCGCGACTTCCGCGACCGGTCCGCCGAGGTGGGGTTGATGGTGGTCGATGCGCCGCGCCGCCGGCTCACCTGCTATGCGGGAGCCTTCATGATCGGCAACTACGGCCTCGACGTGCTGGGGCTCGATCGCCTGTTCAGTTACGTCCCGCGCCACAACGCCCACGCCTTGGCGTTCAACAAGCATTTCGGCTTCGTGCTCGAAGGCGCGGACGATGATCCCGCCTACCACCGGCTGGTGCTCACGCAGGCGAACTTCCGCACGCACCCCACGCATCGACGCTTCCGCGAGAAGCACGGGCTCACCATCGTGCAGCCGGCCTAGCGGCCGGGCCCGGGAGGAATTGATGCATCTCGCGAAGGTCATCGGGGAAATGCGCTCGGGCGGCTTCTACGACCGGATCATGGCATCCGGTCCCGAGTTGGACCGGATGAAGACCTTCCTGCGGCGTTGCTCGGGCGAAGAAGCCACCCCCCCCAACCCCGATCCCATGGTGCACCCCAAATACCCCCTCTTCCCGGGCCTGGGCAATCGCCCCTGGCACGATGCGCGTATCAATGCGGCGGCGCGCATCCTCGAGGAGAACTTCGCCACCATCCGCGACGAGGCGTTGCAACTCGGCGAGGAATCGAACCTCGACTATTCGAAGGCCGCGGGGCCCTGGCGCTCCTGGCGCAAGCCCTGGACGATGCTGCGCCCCGACGCCAAGCCCGGCACCTGGACCCTCTACCTCCTCTACCACATGGGCGTGAGCGTCGAGGACGTGATGGGCAAGTGCCCGCGTACGCACGCTATCGTGAACGCGTTGCCCCGCGCCTGCCTCGACTACACGTGGGGCGACTTCGTGTTCTCGGCCATGAACGGCGGGGCGCACCTGCGGGCGCATTGCAGCATCGACAATCTGCGGGTCCGCATCCACCTCGGCATCACGATCCCGCCGGGATGCTCGATCCGGGTAGGCATGGAAACGCGCACCTGGG
>JANMHV010000435.1:0-43329 GCA_031375445.1 Burkholderiales bacterium
TCACCCGTCCGCCGCTCGCCGCCAGGGTTGCCCCCGCGCTGCCGCTCGACTTGCATGTGTAAAGCATTCCGCCAGCGTTCAATCTGAGCCAGGATCAAACTCTTCAGTTCAATCCATCAGTTACTACAAAACTCACAAAGAATCACATGGATCCAAAGTGAGCACTACGTTTGCTTTGACGACCTCGGCAACCCGGAATATTCCCCGAAAGCCTCGGCGTAGCACCGCAGCACCCACCTCTATCGGCTGTAACTTGTTAAAGAGCGTTCCACGCGATCGAGCTGTTCGATCAGCAGAGCCAACGATTATACGTAGTTTTGCGTTGCTGGGTCAACCGAGAATCGAAATTATTTCCCGGCCCGGGTCAGGCAGCCAGGGTCAGGGCGACCTTGGCGAACTTGCGCTTTCCGACCTGGATTATATACGTCGGGCCCACCGCCAGGCGCAGGGCCTTGTCCTCGACCTTCTGGCCGTCGATCTTCACGCCACCCTGCTCGATCATCCGCACCGCCTCTGAGGTACTTGGCGACACCCCGCTCGTTTTCAAGACCTGCACCAGGGGCAGGCCCTCGGCGGGCGCCGGCACGGACTGCAGGGGAAGGTCGTCGGGGACCTCCCCGTGGCGGAAGCGTGCCTCGAAGTCACGCAACGCACCTTCGGCGGCGGCGCGGTCGTGGAAGCGCGCGACAATCTCCTGCGCGAAGCGCACCTTGGTGTCGCGGGGATTGGCGCCGGCGGCGATGGCGGCCTTCCACTGGGCGATCGTCGCGAGGGATTCGAACGAGAGGAGCTCGATATAACGCCACATCAGGACATCGGACACCGACATGAGCTTGCCGAACATCTCGCCCGGGGGGTCGGTGATGGCCACGTAGTTTCCGAGCGACTTGGACATCTTGTTGACTCCGTCCAACCCCTCGAGGAGCGGCATGGTGAGGATCACCTGCGGCTCCTGGCCGAAGTGCTTCTGCAGCTCGCGCCCCACCAGCAGGTTGAACTTCTGGTCCGTCCCGCCGAGCTCGACATCGGCCTTCATGGCGACGGAATCGTAGCCCTGGACCAACGGGTAGAGGAACTCGTGGATCGAGATCGGGCGCTGCTCGGCGAAGCGCTTGGAAAAGTCGTCGCGCTCGAGCATGCGGGCCACGGTGTAGGTACCGGCCAGCTTCACCACCCCTGCAGCGCCCAGCTGGGAGCACCAGGTCGAATTGAACGAGACCTCGGTGCGCTCCGGGTCGAGGACCTTGAAGACCTGGGATTTGTAGGTCTCCGCGTTCTGGGCGATCTGCTCCGGTGTAAGCGGTGGCCGCGTCACGTTGCGCCCGGTGGGATCACCGATCATCCCGGTGAAGTCCCCGATCAGGAACATCACGTGATGCCCGAGCTCCTGGAACTGGCGCATCTTGTTCAAAAGGACGGTGTGGCCGAGATGCAGGTCGGGAGCCGTAGGGTCGAATCCGGCCTTCACACGCAGGGGTTTACCCCTCGCCAGCTTGCGGACCAGGTCGTCGGCGACGAGGAGCTCGTCCGCGCCGCGTGAAATCTCGTCCAGATGGTCCGACTGAGTCATTGATTTGATTCCATTTTCCGCGTTTTGTCGGATTTCTCTGATATCCTGCGTAGGACCCTTCCGACACTTGGCCCATGCACGACCAAAAAGGCGACATTCTAGCGCAGCGACCTGCCTCCCTCGGCTGGATTCGCCAGGCGGTCTTTGGCGCCGCCCTGCTTTTCCTGCCGGCCCTGGCGGTCGTCACGGCTTTCGGGATCGCTCCGGGATCCTCCGCCTCGGACGAAGACCTGCGGCTGGTGAGCGATGCGATTCCCCTTCCCGAGCTCCTGCCCGCCGCCGATCCCTCAGTGTCCTTCACGACGCAGGAGCGCGTGCTTCGCGGGGATACCGTCGCGGTGCTGTTCGATCGTCTCGGCGTGCGCGACCCTAGGGCGATGGAATTCCTCAAGGGCGATGCCACCGGGCGCCGGATTTTTCGCCAGCTGGTACCCGGCCGCACCCTCCAGGCGGAGACCGGGCTGGAAGGCGAGCTGCGGACCCTGCGATACTTCCTCGGCCCGTCCTCGCTCGTGGAGGTCTCGCGCTCCGGTGCGGGCTTCGCGGCGCGCCAGCGCTCGGTCAACGAGGCCCCGCGGCTCGTCTACAAGAGCGCCGTGATCCGCTCGTCCCTCTTCGCCGCCACCGACGCCGCGGGAATTCCCGATGCCATCGCGATGCAGGTGGCTCGCGTTTTCGCCACCGACATCGACTTCCACAGCGACCTGCGCCGGGGCGATCGCTTCTCCCTCGTGTACGAGATGTTGTACGACTCGGGCGAGCTGGTGGCGCCGGGTCGGATCGTCGCCGCGGAGTTCGTCAACGACGGCCGCACTTTCCACGCGGTCCTGTTCGCGGACCCCGACGGTACCGAGGGCTACTACTCCCTCGATGGATCCAACCGCGCCAAGGCATTCCTGCGCTCGCCGGTCGAATTCTCGCGGGTGAGCTCGGGGTTCGGCGCGCGCTTCCATCCGATCTTCCGCAATTGGCGTGCGCACACGGGTGTCGATTTCGCCGCACCCCACGGCACACGCGTCCTTGCCACCGCCGACGGTGTGGTGCTGGCGGCAGGAACCCGCGGCGGCTACGGCAACGCGGTGGAAGTGAAGCACGGCAATGGCGTGACGACGCTGTATGCGCACCTTTCAGGCTTCGCGCAAGGCGTACGCGCAGGCAACCGCATCCAGCAAGGCCAGCCCGTGGGCTTCGTGGGGGCCACCGGCTTCGCCACGGGACCGCACCTGCATTACGAGTTCAAGATGTCGGGCATCCACCAGGACCCGTTGCGGGTGGCGCTGCCAAAAGCGGATCCGGTGCCCGCGCACCTCAAGTCGCAGTTCACCCAAGTCGCCGCCTCCGCACGCGCCACCATCGAGCGCGTCGGCAGCGCTCCCGCCGCGCGCTTCGAATAGGTGAAGTCGCTGTTCATCGGGGTCATGTCGGGGACCAGCCTCGACGGCGCCGATGCGGCCCTGGTCGAGTTCGCGGGTGCGGCGCCGCGAACGATCGCCTTCTCCTCGGCGCCCTTCACCCCCGGCCTCAAGCAACGAGTGCTCGACCTGTGCCAACCGGGGGCCGACTCGCTCGAACTGGCCGGCATCGTCTCGCTCGAGCTGTCCGAGCTCTATGCGCGGGTGGTGGAAGACGTCATCGCGACGGGCCGAGCCGACCGGAACACCGTTGCCGCCATCGGTTGCCACGGGCAGACGGTCCGCCATCGCCCCGACCTCGGGTTCACGACACAATTGAACGACCCGGCGCGGCTCGCGGAGAGGACCGGCCTCGACGTGGTCGCGGACTTCCGGCGCCGCGACATGGCCGCGGGAGGGCAAGGCGCGCCACTGGTGCCGGCCTTCCACCAGGCGCTGTTCCGCAGCCCCGATCGCTCGCGCGCCGTGGTGAACATCGGCGGCATCAGCAACGTGACGGCCCTCTCGCCGGGGAAGCCTGCGCTCGGATTCGATTGCGGCCCCGGCAACGTCCTCCTGGATGGATGGGCGCGCCGCCACCTCGGCACCGAGTTCGACGATGACGGCCGCTGGGCCGCGGTGGGCCGCACCGACGAGGCGCTGCTGGAGCGATTGATGCTCGAGCCCTTCATCGGCCTGCCCCCGCCCAAGAGCACCGGACGAGAGCTTTTCAGCCTTGCATGGCTCGACGAGCGATTGCCGGCCGGCGCCGACGCCGCCGACGTCCAGTCCACCCTCACGGACCTCACCGCCCGCTCGATCGTCGATGCGTTGGAGCGCTTCTGCCCCGAGACCCAGGAGATCTACCTCGCGGGCGGCGGTGCGCGCAATGCCACGCTCGTGGACCGCATCGCGCGAAGGGCTGCCGGGCGCCCCGTGGCAACGACCGACGTACTCGGCGTTCCCACGGCGCACGTCGAGTCGATGGCTTTCGCGTGGCTCGCGATGAAGTGCCTGCGCCGCGAGCCGGTGGACCTTGCTGCGGTGACGGGCGCCGCGGGCCCTCGCATCCTGGGCGCCATCTACCCCGCCTGAAAGGCAAAGGGGAGCCGAAGCTCCCCTGGTGCCGGGACCGCGCGGAGTCAGGCCGAAAACGAAGACCCGCAGCCGCAGGTGGAGCTCGCGTTCGGATTCTTGATCACGAACTGCGCGCCTTCCAGTCCTTCGCTGTAGTCGATTTCCGCGCCCACCAGGTACTGGTAGCTCATCGGATCGATCAGCAAGCTCACGCCATTCTTCTGCATTACGGTATCGTCATCGTTCGCGACCTCGTCGAACGTGAAGCCGTACTGGAGCCCCGAGCAGCCGCCACCGGTGACGAAGACGCGCAGCTTGAGCTCCTCGTTGCCTTCCTCCTCGATCAGGGCCTTCACCTTGTTCGCCGCATTCTCGGTAAATACGAGCGGATCGGGCATTGCCGTGGACATGTCATTCATGCGGTTCTCCAATTCATTCGATCGGTTCAGTCGGCGCTGTTGCCGGCGTGGGGCTTGAGCTCCACCACCTTGTCACTCTTCTGCGGGCTTTCGTACACCAGCTGCCCCATCACGATCGCGCCGACATGGATCTCGATCGACTTGTAAGACACATTCCCTGTGACCCGGGCCTTCGGCAGGAGTTCGACGTACTCCGAGCCCCGGACCGGGCCCGCGACGGTGCCATTGATCACCACGTGGGCCACGTTGATCTCGCCTTCGACCTTCGCCAGCTCGGACACCACCAGGGTACCCGGCTTGTTGCCGGATGCCGAAATGTTGCCCCTCACGTGACCGTCGACGCGAAGGCCGCCGGTGAACGTGATATTGCCTTCGATCGTCGTGCCGGCCCCGATCAGGCTGTCGATGGGGCTGGGCTTGTTGGTCTTTCCGAACATGGGGGCTCCTAGGAAAGATTTACAGTCCGGGACAGTTTAACCTGTCCCCCGGGAACCGCAAGGACGCGAACATCGACGCTGCGCAGGACGGCGCCCTCGGGAATGACGAAGCGTCCCTCGACCTTGTGGTAGAAGCGGAATTCGAACCCGGGAGCGGTCTCCGCCGCGGCACCTTCGGGAAATGTGAGGCTGGAGGTGGCGCTACCCTGGGCGACTCGCGCCACGATTTGCACCCGTCCCTTGAAATCCTGCTTGCGCTGTCCGCCCTGGGTCAGGAGCATGCGATAGCGGAACTCGTTGGGCTTCCCGTCACGCTCGATCTTGAGATCCGAGACGCCCACGCCCTCGGGAGCGGCTCCCGACGACATGATGTTGCGCAGGAACCCCAGGTCTTCCTTGAGGGAGGCGTTCTCCTCCTGCATTTGCGCCACCGACCGCGCCAGCTCCCGCTGCGCGGCCTTCTCGATCTGCAGCTGCCGGTCACGGTCGGCGAGGCTCGCCTTCATCACGTCGAAATCACGCCGCAGGGAAGTGTTCTCGGCGCCGAGGGTGGAAATGCGCTCCCGCGCCTCGTCGCGATTGAAGCCGGTGATCCGGTAGCTATTCTCGACCAGCCACCACACGACGCCGGCCACGGTGAGCATCATGATCAGGTTCAGCAACCAGCGCCAATACCACGCGAGCTGGGACCGGATCGCCACTCGTGACGATCCGATTCCGAAGCTGCTGCGCAGCCGGCGGCCGATGCCTCGCATCAGGCTCGCCCGCCACTTCGGGTACTGGCGTCGATCAATCCTGTCTCCAAGTCACGACAGCCCGCGAATCCCCAGAACGACAAAGCCGCTTCGAGCGGCTTTGTGCGTATTGGGCTCCTGAGTACAGCGCTTCCGCCTTAGCGCTTCGAGAACTGCTTGCGGCGGCGCGCCTTGTGGAGGCCGACCTTCTTGCGCTCCACCTCACGCGCGTCGCGCGTGACGAGTCCCGCCTTGGAAAGGGTGGGCTTCAGGGTGGGGTCGTACTCGATCAGCGCGCGGGTGATGCCATGGCGCACCGCGCCGGCCTGGCCGGACTCGCCGCCGCCGAACACGTTGACCTTGATGTCGAAGGTCTCGGCGTGGTTGGTGAGCTCGAGCGGCTGGCGCACGATCATGCGGCCGGTCTCGCGGGAGAAGAACACGTCGACAGGCTTGTCGTTGACGACGATGTTGCCCTTGCCCGGCTTGATGAAGACACGCGCGACCGCGTTCTTGCGGCGGCCGGTGCCGTAGTTGTATTTGCCGATCATGATCGCTCCTTAAACCTCGAGGGTCTTGGGCTGCTGCGCCGTATGGGGATGCTCGGGACCCGCGTAGATCTTGAGCTTCTTGATCATGGCGTAGCCCAGGCGGCCCTTCGGCAGCATGCCCTTCACCGCGAGCTTGAGCACACGGTCCGGATGGCGCTGCTGCAGCTTGGTGAAGTTGGTCTCGTACAGGCCGCCCGGATAGGTCGAGTGACGGTAGTACATCTTGTCTTGCGCCTTGGCGCCCGTGACGCGAATCTTCTCGACGTTCACGATGACAATGTAGTCGCCGGTGTCGACGTGGGGCGTGAATTCAGGCTTGTGCTTGCCGCGCAGGCGCCGGGAGACTTCCGCCGCGAGCCGGCCGAGGACTTTGTCCGTGGCGTCGACGACGAACCAGTCACGCCGGACCTCTTCCGGCTTGGCCGAGAAGGTCTTCATGGTGATCCTTTCGATACGCGACCCTGGATGCCGGGGACCCTCCCCGATACTTTGGCCGCTTTGTTTGGGGTACTGCGAACCCGAAATTATAGCCAAATCATGGTTTTGTGTCAAAGCGGGGTCGGCTAGAATGCGCTCTTCCCCGATGGCCACCCGATCACGATGGAAATGAGTCGCTTCGAGCAGTACGCGCGCATCGCCGCCGTGGCCCTCCTCGTCTTCGGGTGCGTCCTGGTGCTCCAGCCGTTCGTCGGGGCCATCCTGTTCGCCGGGGTCCTCTGCTTCTCGACCTGGCCGGCCTTCACCTTCCTGCGCGACCGCTGGGGCGGCAGGAGCTCGTTGGCGGCGCTCGCCCTGGTGCTGGTCATGGTCGTGGGCCTGGCCCTCCCGGTGGCCCTGGCCGCCCAGAGCCTGATCGTCCATTCCGCCGCGGTGATCGAGGCGGTGCGGGGGTTCCTGATCCAACGGTCGACCATCGAGCTGCCCATATTCGTCCGGGACCTCCCGTTGGTCGGCGCGGCGATCGACGAGTATTGGCAACTCCTTCTCAAGAGCCGCGAAGAGCTGGTCGCCCTCGGCAAGCGGCTGGCCGACCCGGCCAAGGCGATGTTCGTCGCCCTCGGGGGCGCGGTGGGCCAGGGCCTGATCCAGATCCTCATCGCCCTCTTTGTCGCCTTCTTCTTCTATCGTGACGGCGAGCGGGTCAGGCAGCTTCTATCCCGGGCGATGACGCGCCTGGCCGGTCCCGAGCGTGGGGCGGTCCTGGTTTCCACGGCGCAGAGCGCGGTGAAAGGGGTCGTTTACGGGCTGCTGGGCACGGCCCTCGCCCAGGCGGCGGTCGCGGTCGTAGGCTTCCTCATCGCCGGAGTTCCAGGCGCAATGCTGCTCGGCGCGCTCACGTTCGTCCTGTCGCTGATTCCGATGGGTCCGGTGCTCATCTGGGGCGGAGCCGCGGCCTGGCTCTATGCCCAGGACCAGGTGGGCTGGGCCATCTTCATGCTGGTGTATGGCGTGGCGGTCATCAGCTCCGTCGACAATTTCGTGAAGCCGATCCTGATGAGCCGCGCCGGCAACCTCTCGATGCTGCTGGTGGTGCTCGGGGTGTTCGGTGGCGCCGTCGCCTTCGGCTTCATCGGCCTTTTCGTGGGTCCGGCGCTCCTTGCAGTCGCGTGGAACCTCACCAAGGCGTGGCTGCGGGAACCGGAAGACGATGAGATGATGGCGGCACCCGCTGGAGAAACGCGATGAAGGCCCGAATCAAGCTCGCCGACGGCATGACCTTCGTCGCCGAGAGCGGCAGCGGGCACGCAGTGGTCGTGGACGCCGCGCCCGACGTGGGGGGACGAAACCTCGGCGCGCGCCCGATGGAGCTGGTGCTGATGGGCACCGGCGCCTGCAGCGCCATCGATGTCGTGATGATCTTGCGCAAGGCGCGGCAGCCGATCACCGACTGCGTGGTCGAGCTCGAGGCGGAGCGCGCCCCGGAAGATCCCAAGGTCTTCACGCGGATCCATCTCCACTACGTCGTCACCGGAAAGGGATTGGCCACGACGCAGGTCGAGCGCGCCATACGGCTGTCGAAGGAAAAGTACTGCTCCGCGACCATCATGCTGGCGAAGAGCGCCGAGATCACCTTCGATTTCGAGGTACGCGAGGCCTAGACCCAGTAAGCCGTGCGGGTCATCACCTTCGCGGCCACTTGCATCGCCCGCCGCACCGGCAGCGGCAGCTCACGCCCGCCAAGCTCGATACCGAGCGACCCGTGGCGCCGTTCGTCGTCGCGCATCTGGGCCACGATGGCGCGGCTGCGGCCATCAGCGACCGGGAGCTGCTCGAGGTGGCCTTCGAGGTGCCGTTCCACCTGGGCCTCGGTCTCGGTGAGGAAGCCAAGGCTCCACCGGTCGCCCGCCAACCCCGAAACCACTCCCATCGCCATCGATCCCGCATACCAGAGCGGATCGAGGGCGCTCGGCCGCGAGCCCAGCTCGCCCAGCCGTTCCCGGCACCAGGCAAGGTGGTCGCGCTCCTCGAGTGCCGCCGTGCGCAACGCCGCTAGCACCGCGGGATCGCGCGCGAAGATCGACTGGCCACTGTAGAGCGCCTGCGCGCAGATCTCCCCGGTGTGGTTCACCCGCATGAGAGCCGCGGAATGACGCCGCTCGGCATCGGCGGCGCGCGGAGACTCTCCCACAGGGGCGGGACGCGCCGCCGTCGCAGTGCCGCTCAGCGTGCGCAGTGCCTCATCGGCCGCGATGAGGAAGGGATCGAAGAGTCCGTTGAATCGAATCGGCATCGGGATGAAAAAGGGCGCGGCTTGCGCCGCGCCCCCATTCTGCCAAACCGCGAGAGGCTGCGGTTAGAACACGTGACGCAGGCCCACCGAAACGCCCTGGGGATCCGAGCCGGCCGCGCTGCCGTACTGGCCGGAACCGCAGGCGCCCGTGTCGTTGTTGTCGACCTTCACGTACTGCGCCAGGAAGAACGTGCGGCGCGTGAAGTTGTACTGATAGCCCACCGAATTCACGTCGCACTCGGCGCTCTGCACCGTGTTCGTCGCGTTTTGACGGTTGCCGCCCTCTGAATTCTGGTACTGGTAGATGAACTGGTGGCTGCCGAGCGTGTACACGACGTTGGCCAGGTACGACTTGCGCTTGACATAGCCCGCGCCGGAAGGCGCGTTGCGCTTGTACTCGCCGTACAGACCGCCGACCTTGAACGCGCCGAAACCGAAGGAGCCGCCGACGGAGTTGCCGTCTTCCTTCTGCACGGTGGCGGAAGGGTCCTTATGCTGTTCGTAGGCGTAGAACAAATACATCGGGCCGCGCGTGAACTGGACGCTGGCGCCGTAGTCGCGCGGGTTGGTCGTCGCGGTCTTGCCTTCGTTGGCCGTGCCGGCCAGGCGGAAGGTCAGGCCCGAGAAGTTGGGCGACCAGTACTGGACCACGTTCTGGTCACGACGGTCGAAGTTGCCCTGGTCGTTGTTGGCGACGGTGATGCCGCCGATGGTGAGGTCACCGAACGGGTCGACCGCGATCGTGGCGACTTTGTACGGCATGTCCCAACGACCCATCAGCACGCTGCCCCAGCCACCCTGCAGGCCCACGCCGCTGTTGCGGTTGGCGAACGTCGAGGTGTTCTGGTCCAGGCGGAAGCTCGTCTCCAGCTGGAAGAAGGCCTTGAGGCCGCCGCCCAGATCTTCGGTGCCGCGGACACCCAGCAGGGAGGACTGGTCTTCAACCCGCGTCCGGCGCGCCAGGGACGGGGTGCCCTTCGCCTCGATCGACTCGAGGGTCACATAGGCGCGGCCGTACAGCGTTACCGGGTTGGCGGTCTGCGCCATGGCGGCGGGCGCCACAGAAGCGCCAGCGACTGCCAGAGCGATCAGTTTCTTGTTCATCCGAATCTCCTTTGTTGAAGTGAGGCCTTAGATTGCATGAGCGTCTTATTGGGAACCTCGTGGGGATTTTGTCGCCCCGAAATCTGGAACTTCCCCGAATAGTTTTCGAGAAGCCACCCGCATCATGCCAAAGGCGATGGCTTCCCTCAAGGGGTTTTTGCCGTCCGCGCAACAAACCCGCCAGGTTGTTGCTGGAAAACCACAGCCCATTCAGCCACCGAAAAACAGCCGGGCTAGTTCCCGTCCAGGGTCGTCGGCCGACATGAAGGCCCCGCCCACCAAGTAGGCGCTTACTTGGCCCGCGCGCATCCGCTCGACATCCGCCGTCGACGCGATCCCGCTCTCCGTCACCAACAGGCGGTCTGGAGGCACCCGTGACACCAGCCCGAGGGTCGTTTCGAGCCGCGTCTCGAAATTCCTGAGATCCCGATTGTTGATTCCGATCAAAGAGGTAGGCAGGGCGAGGGCGCGTTCGAGCTGGTTGCCGTCGTGGGACTCCACCAGCACGTCCATTCCAAGCGCCCGGGCCTGGCGTGCCATTGCGTCGAGCTGCTCATCCGGTGCGGCATCCATGATGAGAAGGATGCAGTCGGCGCCCCAGGCACGAGCCTCCACCACCTGGTAGGGATCGATGATGAAGTCCTTGCGGATCACCGGCAGGTGTCCCGCGGCTCGGGCGGCGCGCAGGTCATCGGCAGACCCACCGAAGAATTCGCGGTCCGTGAGCACGCTAAGGCAGGCGGCGCCGTAGCGCTCGTACGATTCGGCGATCCGCGCGGGGTCGAAATCAGCGCGGATCAGGCCGCGGCTGGGGCTCGCGCGCTTGATCTCGGCGATCACCGCAGGGAGGCCCGCGGCGACCTTGGCCCGCAATGCACGCTCGAATCCCCGGGGCGCCGAAGCGGCCTCGGCCAGGCGCTCCATCTTGGCAAGCGGCAGGAACTCGCGGGCGCGCTCGACCTCGACGCGCTTGGTGGCGAGGATCTTCGCCAGCACGTCCGACATCACGCGCCTTTCGCCAGGTCGTTGGTGAGGCGCACCAGCGCATCGAGCCGGGCCCGTGCGGCGCCGCTCGCCAAGGCGTCGCGGGCCACCGCCACGCCATCCCAGAGGCTGCCCGCGACGCCGGATACATAGAGTGCGGCGGCGGCGTTGAGCAGGACCACGTCGCGCGGGGCCCCCGGCTCGTTGGCGAGGACCTTGAGCAGCATCTCCCGCGATGCGTCGGGCCCCTCGGCCCGGATCGCCTCGAGCGGCGCCACGTCCAGGCCGAATTGCTTCGGCTCGATCGAATACTCGGTGATGAAATCGTGCTTGAGCTCGGCCACGTGCGTGGGGCCGGTGATGGTGATCTCGTCCAGCCCGTCGTGGCCGTGCACCGTCATCACGTGGCGGCTGCCGAGGAGCTTCAGCACCCGCGCCTGGATCCCCACCAGGTCTTCGTGAAATACGCCCATCACCTGGTTGGGGGCGCCTGCCGGGTTGGTGAGCGGGCCCAGGATGTTGAGGATGGTGCGCATGCCGAGCTCCTTCCTCACCGGGGCCGCATGCCTCATCGCCGGGTGGTGGTTGGGAGCGAACATGAATCCCACGCCGACATCGCGGATGCACTGTCCCACCTGCTCGGGCGTGAGGGCGAGCTTCAATCCGAGCCCCTCGAGCACGTCGGCGCTTCCCGACTGCGAGGACACGGCGCGGCCGCCATGCTTGGCCACCCGCGCGCCGGCCGCGGCGGCGACGAACGCGGCCGTGGTGGAGATGTTGAAAGTATGCAGCTTGTCGCCCCCGGTGCCGCAGGTGTCGACCAGGTGCTCCACGCCCGGCAGCTCCACCTTGGTCGAGAACTCGCGCATCACGGACGCGGCCGCCGCGATCTCGGAGACCGACTCGGTCTTCACGTGCAGCCCCATCAGGATCGCCGCCAGCTGCACCGGCGGCACCTTCCCCTCCATCACCTGGCGCATCAGGTCGATCATCTCGTCATAGAAGATCTCGCGCTTGTCGCAGAGGCGATTGATCGCTTCCAGGGGGGTGAACATCGGGCGGTCCTTCATCGGGTCACGAAGTTGCGCAGCAGGGCGTGCCCATGCTGCGTGAGGATGGATTCGGGGTGGAACTGGACGCCTTCCACCGCCAGGGTGCGATGGGCGACGCCCATGATCTCGCCGTCGTCGGTCCACGCGGTCACCTCGAGGCAATCCGGGCAGGTCGAGCGATCGATGGCGAGCGAGTGGTATCGCGTCGCCTCGTAGGGCGAAGGCAGGCCGGCGAACACGCCGCGCCCCTCGTGGTGGATGAGGGACACCTTGCCGTGCATGAGCGCCTGGGCGTGCACGATGCGCCCGCCGAACGCCTGGCCGATCGCCTGGTGGCCGAGGCACACGCCGAGGATCGGCAGCTTGCCGGCGAAGCGCCGGATCACGTCAAGGGAAACGCCGGCCTCGTTGGGCGTGCACGGGCCCGGGGAGAGCACGATGCGCGCCGGTTCGAGCCGCTCGAGATCGTCCACGGACATCTCGTCGTTTCGCACCACCTTCACTTCCTCTCCCAGCTCGCCGAAATACTGCACCAGGTTGTAGGTGAAGGAATCGTAGTTGTCGATCATCAGGAGCATGGCGCGTCTCTTGCGATGGCCTCGAGGGGCTGGTCGATGCCGGCATGCGCGAGCTCGGCCGCGGCCAGCAGCGCGCGCGCCTTGTTCTGGGTCTCGCGCCACTCGTTGTCCGGGATCGAGTCGGCGACGATGCCGGCAGCGGCCTGGACGTAGAGGTGCCGGTCCTTCACCACGCCGGTGCGGATGGCGATGGCCAGGTCCACGTTGCCGTTGAACCCGAGGTACCCCGCGGCGCCCGCGTAGACGCCGCGCTTCTCGGTCTCGAGCTCCTCGATCACCTCCATCGAACGGACCTTCGGCGCCCCGGTCACCGTGCCGGCAGGGAATGTCGCGCGCAGCAGTTCCATCGGCGTGAGGCCGCGCGCCACCTCGCCCTCCACGTTCGAAACCATGTGCATCACGTGGGAGTAGCGCTCGACCACCATGGTTTCGGTGACCTTTACCGAGCCCACTTTCGCGATCCGGCCCACGTCGTTGCGGCCGAGGTCGATCAGCATCAGGTGCTCGGCGCGCTCCTTCGGGTCGCTCACGAGCTCGCGCTCCATCTCGGCATCGCGCTCGGGCGTCGAGCCGCGCTTGCGCGTGCCGGCAATGGGCCGCAGCGTGACCTTGTCGCCCTCGCGGCGCACCAGGATCTCCGGGGAGGCTCCCACCAGCTGCGCGTCGCCGAAATCGAAATAGAACATGTAGGGCGAGGGATTGATCGAGCGCAGCGCGCGATAGAGGTTCAACGGCGAATGCGCGAACGGCACCTCGAGGCGCTGCGAAATCTGCACCTGCATCATGTCGCCGTCGGTGATGTACTGCTTGCAGCGGGCAACCGCCGCGTGAAAGGCCGCCTCGCCGATGTTGGAGCGCGGCGCCCCGGCAGGCCCGGTGGCAACGTGGGGCGGAAGCTCGGCCGGAATACGCAGCTGCGCGCGCAGCGCCTGCAGGCGCGATCGCGCACGACCGTAGGCTCCGGGTTCCGAAGGATCGGCGTACACAAGCAGGTGCAGCTTGCCCGAGAGGTTGTCCACCACCGCCAGCTCCTCCGAGAGCAGCAGGCGGATGTCCGGCAGCCCGATGGGGTCTGGCTTGCGCTCGCCGTCGAGGCGCCGCTCGATGTAGCGCACCGTGTCGTAACCGAAGTACCCCGCGAGCCCCCCCGCGAACCGCAGCGCGCCCGCGGGAGCGGCCGCCTTGAAGGAAGCGAGGTAACGGTCCACGAACGCGAGGGGGTCGGCCTGCACGTGGCGCTCGCACTCCACGCCGTCTCGCAACAGCCGCGCCACCACGCCCGTGACCTCGAGCATCTCGCGCGCCGGCAGCCCCACGATGGAATAGCGCCCGAAGCGCTCCCCGCCGATCACCGACTCCAGCAGGTACGAGCCGGGCCGGTTGGCGAGCTTCAGGTAGATCGACAGCGGCGTGTCGAGGTCCGCGTGGGTCTCGAGCTGCAGCGGGATTCGGTTGTGGCCGGCGCGGGCGAGCGCCTGGAATTCGGTTTCAGTCATGGGTCACCACGAGGTTCATTGCGGATGGTGCAGGTGCACGGGGCGCTCTCACGCGACGTGCCATCGCCAACCGGAATGAAGACCGCGCAGTGACATGATCGAAAGGGTCGAAATCACGCGGGCATTGTAGCCCGCTTCAATGCGGCGCGCATGCGCCCCACGGCGGCGGCGCGGTCCTTCTCGCCGAAGATCGCGGAGCCCGCGACGAAGGTGTCGGCGCCCGCGCGCGCCACCGCCTCGATGTTGTCCGCCTTGATGCCGCCGTCGATCTCGAGCCAGATATCGCGGCCGCTTGCCTCGATGCGTCGCCTCGCCTCCGCGAGCTTGGGCAGCGCCGAGGCGATGAACGATTGCCCGCCGAATCCGGGATTCACCGACATGAGGAGGATCAGGTCGACCTTGTCCATCACGTGGTCGAGGTGCGACAGCGAGGTCGCGGGGTTGAACACCAGCCCCGCCTTGCAGCCCTGGTCGCGGATCACCCCGAGGGTGCGATCGAGATGCTCGCTCGCCTCCGGGTGGAAGCTGATGATCGAAGCTCCGGCGCGCGCGAAGTCGGGAATGATGCGGTCCACCGGGCGCACCATCAGGTGGACGTCGATCGGCACCGTGCAGTGGGGGCGGATCGCCTCGCAGACCAGCGGCCCGATGGTGAGGTTGGGAACGTAATGGTTGTCCATCACGTCGAAGTGGATCAGGTCGGCGCCGGCTGCGATCACCTCCCGCACCTCCTCGCCCAGGCGCGCGAAATCGGCCGAAAGGATGCTGGGTGCAATGCGGAAATCGTTGCTCGGCATGGGCCGTCTTCAAGGGGTCGGGAGCGTCGGAATTCTACGTGGATTCGCCCGGCTCCGCCCTTGGGCGCGATGCAATGTCTGCTACCATCTTTTCATGCTCGAAACCAAGAAATACAGCGTCGCGGTGACGGCGCATTCGACCTACCTTCCCGACCAGTCGGACGAGGAAGAAGATCGCTACGTCTTCGCCTACACCATCCGCATCACCAACAACGGCAGCGTGCCCGCGCAGCTGGTGAGCCGCCACTGGATCATCACCGACTCCGAGAACCAGGTGCAGGAAGTGCGCGGCATGGGTGTGGTCGGCGAGCAGCCGCTGCTCAAGCCCGGCGACACGTTCGAATATTCCAGCGGCTCCTCGATTCCCACCGCGGTGGGCACCATGCGCGGCAGCTACCAGCTGGTGGCGGAAGATGGCACGCGGTTCGAGGCCTCGATTCCCGAATTCACGCTGAGCGTCCCCCGCATCCTGCATTGAGGCAGCTCACCGCTCGCCGGGAGGGCCGGGCTCCTTGTCCTCCGGGTCCGGCGCCCGCGGCTTGCGCGGAATCGTCCACCACACGATCGCCACGGCAATCGCCAGCGCGGCCACGATCTCCAGGAACACCCAGCCCAATGCGCTTCTCCTCCACGGCGTGTTCGCCATTATCCCCGATCGCCGGCGCGCTCATCGCTGCGTGTATCGCGGTGCTCGCGGGGTGCGCCACGGCTCCCGCACCGACGCCGGCTCCCGCGACCTCGCTTGCCGCGGCAACCCTCGCCTGTCCGCCCGCGGAGAAGCCCGTGTGCCCCGCGGCTCCCGTGCCGCTCCCGACCCCTCCGGCAGTGGAGGCGCGCGGCAAGCTGCGACTCGGCGCCTGGAACGACCTGCCCGACTGGAAGCGCGAAGCGCTGCGCCCCTCGCTGGAGGCATTCCTGCGCGGCTGCCCGAGCCTCGCGAGAAGCGACTCGTGGAAGGCCGCGTGCGCGGCGGCCAACGCGTTGCCCCGCACGGCGAGCGAGGCGGAAGTCGCCGCGATGTTCGAGGCGCACTTCGATCCGCACCAGGTGATCAACTCCGACGATACCGACACCGGAATGGTCACCGGCTACTACGAGCCGCTGCTGCGCGGCTCGCGCAAGGGCTCGACCCGCTACCGCTTCCCGCTCTACGCCGTGCCGCAGGACCTGATCACGGTCGACCTCTCGGCCCTCCATCCCGACCTCAAGAACCGCCGCCTGCGCGGACGCCTCGAAGGCAACAAGCTCGTTCCCTACCTTGCACGCGGCGACATCGATCGCGATCCGGCGCCCTTGAAGGGTCTCGAGATCGCATGGGTCGACGATCCCGTGGAGGTCTTCTTCCTCCACATCCAGGGCTCGGGGCAGGTGGAGCTGGAAGGCGGCGAGCGCATCCGCATCGGCTACGCGGACCAGAACGGGCATCCCTTCAAGTCGCTCGGGCGCTTGCTGATCGACCGCGGCGAGATCGCGCGCGAGCGCGCATCGATGCAGGGCATCAAGGAGTGGGCACGCAGGAATCCGCAGAAGACCCAGGAATTCCTCAATGCCAATCCGAGCTACGTGTTCTTCCGCGAGCTGCCGCGCGACTTGCCGGGGCCCATCGGCGCGCTCGGCGTGCCGCTCACGGCGGAGCGGTCGATCGCCGTGGATCCCCGCGTGGTGCCGCTGGGAGCCCCGGTCTACCTCGCCACCACGTGGCCCAATGCCGCCGATCCGCTCAACCGGTTGATGGTGGCGCAGGACACGGGAGGCGCCATCGCGGGCGCCGTGCGCGTCGACTTCTTCTGGGGATTCGGCGACGCCGCGGGTGCGCTTGCCGGCCGCATGCGCCAGGGCGGGCGCATGTGGGTGCTGCTGCCGAAGGGCTACGTGCCCCCGGCCACCGCGCCCTGACCTACTTCGCGGCGACCTTCGAGGACACGAGGCGCTTCTCGAACTCGCCGATCGGCATGGCGCCCGGGACGCGCTCGCCGTTCTCGAAGAAGAGCGTAGGCGTGCCGTTGATCTTCTTCTCGCGCCCGAACGCCAGGTTCTTCTCGATCGGGTTGGCGCACTCGCCCTTGCCCTGGAGCACCGCATCCTTGGTCATCAGGTCGATCCAGGCCTTGCCCGGATCCGCGGAGCACCACACGACCTTCGATTTCTCGGCGGAATCCGGCGACAGGATCGGGTACAGGAACATGTACACGGTGACGTCGTTCACGCCCAGCAGGTCACGCTCGAAGCGCTTGCAGTAGCCGCAGTTCGGGTCGGCGAACATCGCGACCTTGCGCGAGCCGTTGCCGCGCACGATCTTGAAGGCGTTCTCGAGGGGCAGCGACTCGAACTTCACCGCATTCACCTGGCGCAGGCGCGCCTCGGTGATGTTCTGCTTGGTCTTCAGGTCGACGATCGGGCCCAGCAGGATGAAGGTGGCCTTGTCGTCCGTGTAGAGGATCTCGCCGCCGGCGACCACCTCGTAGAGGTTGCCGTAGGGGGTCTTGCGCACCGAGTCGACCGGTGCCTCCGGCAGCCTCTTCTTGAGCTCCGCCTTCACCCGCTCGGCGACGGGGTCCTGGGCGTGGGCGGCCGGGAGGGCGAGCGCGGCGAAGACCGCGAGAAGGGCAAGGAGGCGCATGGCGGGGACCTGGAAAGGAGGTTTGAGGCCGTAGGCGGGTTCGGGTTCAACCGCCGGTCGGCCGGGACGCCCCGATTATCGCATTGCGCGGCCGGTCAACGCGTCCCTGGCCCATCCCTGCGATTGCACCAGCCCCATGCCCGCATTGCGAAGCCAGGCCGCTTCCCCTCCCGGGGCGGCGAACAGCTGGTCCAGCCGGTCGGTCACGAACTGCATCGTGGTGACGTCCTCGCGGCGCCCGCGTGCATGGCGGCGCAGCACGCGAAGGTCTCCCGGGCGCTCGAGCGCCGAGCGGGTCGCGAGGATATCGGCGAGCACGCGCGCATCCTGGAAACCCAGGTTCACGCCCTGCCCGGCGAGGGGATGGATCGAATGCGCCGCGTCCCCCACGACGACTGCCCCGGGCACCACCGGATCGGGCACCAGCACGCGCCGCAGCTCGAAGCGCGCGACCGCCGAGATGAGGCGCAACCTGCCCAGGACGCCGGCGCCCGCTTCCTCGACGCGCGAAGCGAACGCCTCCGGCGCCAGCGCCGCCAGCACCTCGGCATGGGCGCGCGGCGCCGACCACACGATCGAGATGCGCTTGCCGGGCAAGGGCAGCCAGGCGAGCACGCCGTCGGCTCGAAACCACTGGCGCGCCGTATCCCCGTGCGGCTCCCCGGTCTCGAAATTCGCGACGAATGCGACCTCCTCGTACGCTTCCTCGGCGGATGCGATCGAGAGGGCGGCGCGCACGCGCGAGTCGGGACCGTCGGCGCCGACCAGGAGGTCGCCCCCCACGCGCTCCCCGCCTTCGAGCTCCACCCAGGCTGCGGCAGCGTCGGCGCCGAAGGCGACCGCGGTGGCGGGACGCCGCAGCGTGATGTGGGCGAGGGTGGCGGCCTGGGCTTCCAGCGCCGCAGCGAGCCGTCCCGCCTCGACGATCCAGGCCAGGGCCGCGCCGGGACGCGCCGAGAACGCGAGCTTGGCGCCCCGATCGCCGCGGATCTCCATGCGCCGGACCGGGGCGATGCGCGATGCATCCAGATGCTCCCATGCGCCGACGTCCCGGAGGAACGCGCGCGAGCCCGGGCTCAGCGCATAGATGCGCACGTCCATGTCCGCCTCGAGCGGACGAGGCGGGGAAGATTCGAACACCGTCGCCTCGGCGCCTTGGAGCGCGCAGGCGAGCGCCAGGCCCACCGGCCCGCCGCCCGCAACCAGGATCCGCGGAGCGCTCACGCCGCCGGCGAGCCGTGGATCATGCGCCGCGCCAGCAGCCGGCGAGCCGGCGGCAGCAGGTCGAGCGCCGCGATGGCGAGGCCACGGCCCCAGGTCGGCACCAACCGGGCGTCGGAGAAGATCGAGACCAGCGCGTCGGTGAACGCCACGCCCCGGGAAGCGTCGCGCTCGCGCGATTCGCGGTACTCGCGCAGCATGGCGATGGAGCCAAGGTGCTCCGGCGCCGCGCCGCGCAGCAGCGCCACCAGCGCCGCCGCATCGCGCAGCCCCAGGTTCAGGCCCTGCCCCGCGATGGGATGCAACGACTGCGCAGCGTTGCCGACCACGACGGTCCGCAGCGCGATCGGCGTATTGAGCCGCTTCAATCGCAACGGGAAGGAGTTGCGCTTGCCCACCGCCGTGAAGCGCCCGGCCCGATCGCCGAACGCCTCCTGCAGCCGCGAGAGGAACGCCGCATCGTCCAGCGCGAGGAGGTCTGCCACCTCGTGGGGGCCGGCGGTCCACACCAACGCATACCGGTTCTCGACCGGGAGGAGAGCCATCGGCCCGCGCGGCGTGAAGCGCTCGTAAGCACGCCCTCCATGGGGTCGATCGCATTCGAGGGACGCCACCAGCGCGTGCTGCTGGTAGTCCTTCTCCTCGAAGGCGAGCCCCGGGATGCGAGCGACGTTCGCCCCGCCGTCGGCAAGCACCAGGAGGCGCGCCGTCGCGGTGGCCCCGGAGGAAAGGTGGATAGTGGCCTTCGAGGCATCGAGCTCGATCCGCTCGCAGGCGGCACCCCGATCGATCGGCACGCCGGCCGCCCCGAGGCGCGCGGCGAGGGCGGCCTCGAGGACCGCATAGGAAATCGTATAGCCGAGCGCCGGAAGGCGTGCGTCGCCGGCCTCGAGGAGCGCCCGCCCGGGGCCGCCGCGCTGCGAGACGTGGATGGAAGTGATCGGCGTCGCGGCAGCCGCGGGCCATGCGCCGACCTCTTCGAGCAACTCGCGGCTCGCATAAGAGAGGGCCAGAGTGCGCGCATCGGAAGAAGGCGCCGCGCGCGCCTCGAAGACCGCCACGCGCAAGCCGGCGGTCGCGGCGAGCGCCGCCACTGTCGCGCCGACGGGGCCCGCGCCGACGATGGCGACGTCGAGCCCGGGCATCAGCGGTCGAGGACCGCCGCCTCGACGTCCTTCACGCTCTTCGGGCATTCGGCGGTCAGCACTTCCCGGCCCTTGGCGGTGACCACCACGTCATCCTCGATGCGGATGCCGATGTTCCAGAACTGCTTCGGCACGTTGTCGGCGGGCCGGATGTAGAGCCCGGGCTCGACCGTGAGCACCATGCCGGGCTTCAACTTGCGCCACTTGCCCTTCTGCATGTAGTCGCCCGCGTCGTGCACGTCCAAACCCAGCCAGTGGCCGGTGCGGTGCATGTAGAACTGCTTGTACGATTCGTTTTCCAGCACCGCGTCGACGCTGCCCTTCACGAGCTTGAAGTCGATGAGGCCCTGCACCAGGACCCGGGTGGCGGCGTCGTGGTAGTCGATGAAGTCGGCGCCCGGCTTGACCGCCTTGATCGCGGCTTCCTGGGAGGCGAGCACCACTTCGTACACGTCGCGCTGGACGGCGCTGAAGCGCGTGCCGATCGGGAACGTGCGGGTGATGTCGGAAGCGTAGCTGTCGAGCTCGCAGCCGGCGTCGATCAGCAGCAGCTCGCCCTTCTTCAGCTCCGCGGAATTCTCCCGGTAATGCAGGACGCACGCGTTGCCGCCGGAGGCGACGATCGAGCCGTAGGCGGGGGCGCGCGCGCCATTGCGCAGGAACTCATGCATGAGCTCCGCCTCGACCTCGTACTCGCGCATGCCGCCCGCGGCAGCCCCCATGGCGCGCACATGGGCGACGCTGGAGATCGCACCCGCGCGCCGCATCACGGCGAGCTCGTGCTCGTCCTTGAAGAGGCGCATCTCGTTGACCTCGGCGCGCACATCGCGGATCTGCGTCGGCGCCGTGACCCCGGTGCGCACCTTGGCGCGCACCGCGTTCAGCCACCCTGCAACGCGCTGGTCCCACGCGGCATCGGAGCCCACCGTGGTGCTGAGCGCTGCCTGGTTGGCAAGGAGATCAGGCATGCGCTGGTCGAGCTCGTCGTACGGGTAGGCCTCGTCGAACGCGAACAGCTCGCGCGCCTGGCCGGGGCCGTGGCGGTAGCCGTCCCAGATCTCGCGCTCGAGGTTCTTCTCGCGGCAGAAGAGGATCGAGCGCGGCTTGGCGCCGCCCACCATCACCAGCACCGCCTCGGGCTCGCGGAAGCCGGTGAGGTAGTAGAAGCCGCTGTCCCACCGGTAGTCGTAGTGGGTGTCGGCGTTGCGATGGCGCTCGGGGGCGGTGGGCAGGACCATGACGCCCTCGCCGAGTTGCTTGGACAAGCGCGCACGGCGGGCCTTGAATTGCTTCACCTGCAGGGGATTTTCGAGTTTCATGATCGGAATATTACGCCTTGGCCGGGGGTGAATGTTCGCGCATCAGGGCGGCCGTGGCGGCTTCTCCGCCGGCCTCCAGCGCGGCCGTGACCCGGGCGATTTCCGCGGGCCGGTTCTGCGACAGCTTGTACTTGCCCTCGAGCTTCGCGACCTCGATCGAGAAGCCGACGATGCCCTTCAGCATCTTCTCCACGTAGTCCGCCGGCAACTCCGCCATGCGCCACGGCTTCTCGCGTCCGGACTCGTAGGTGGTGGACAGGCGCAACAGCAAGTCGTGGAGCCCCGCTTCGTCGAGGAGGGTGGCCTTGCCATGGGCGTGGACGACCGCATAGTTCCACGTCGGCACCGAGGGCTGCTGCTGGTACCAGGAGGGGGACACGTAGGCGTGGGGTCCCTGGAAGATCGCCACCACGTCGGTGGCGCCCTCGAGGGCGCTCCACTGCTCGTTGCCCCGGGCCACGTGCCCCAGGAGCAGGAGCTTGCCGTCCTCGGTGTCGACCACGAAGGGAATGTGGCTCACGTGCAGGCCGGAGGGGCCGCTCGAAATCAGGGTGGCGAAGGCGTTGGCGCGCATCATCGCCACCAGCTGGTCGCGATCGTCGTTGCGGAAATGCGGTGGAACGTAGAGCGTCATCGCGTGATCCTCCGGTCCAGCGCGGCCAGTTGCTCCGCGGTGCCGACGTTGTCCCAATCGCCGCGGTAGACCTCCCCGCTCACGCGTCCTTCGTCCACCAGGCCGTAGGCCCAGGGAAAGAGCTTGAGCCGGGTGCCGCGAGGCACGTCGCGGAAGGGGGCGGGATGAAAAACCGCGATGTTGCCATAGGTGAGGCGCTCGCCATCGCGGTGGATGCGGCCTTCGGCCAGGGCCATGTCGCCGCCGGAGTGCCAGGGAGGATTCTCCACCAGCACGAAATGCGCCGCTATCGCGCCCGGGTCGCGTGCGATGGCGGCGATTCGCGGCGCGAGCGAGGCATAGTCGAACGCCGAGTGGATGTCGGCGCTCACCACGGCAAAGGGCTCCTCGCCCAGCATCGGCAGCGCTTGGGCGATGCCCCCGGCGGTTTCGAGCGCCGCCGGCTCCGGCGAATAGCGGATGTGCGCGCCAAAGCGCTTGCCGTCCCCGAGCGTCGCCTCGATCATCCCGCCCAGGTGCGCGTGGTTCACGACGATGTCGTGGAATCCGCCGCCAACCAGCCGCTCCACCTGCCATTCGATCAGCGGCTTGCCGCCGACCGCGAGCAGCGGCTTGGGAACACGGTCGGTGAGCGGTCGCAGCCGCTCGCCGCGCCCGGCCGCGAGAATGAGGGCGGCTGGCATCAGAACGTGTAGCCGGCCCGGGGTGCGACGCCCTCGATCTCGTCGAGCAGCCGGCCCAGGGGCGCCAGCTCGCCATCGCGAGCCGCGGCATGGCGGATGTAGCCGATGAAGCGCGGCGTGTCCTCGAGGTAGCCCGTCTTGCCATCGCGGTAGTGCAGGCGCGCAAAGATGCCTGCGACCTTGAGGTGCCGCTGCAGCCCCATCCACTCCACATCGCGCCAGAAAGCGCCGAAGTCCGCCGGGACCGGCACCCCGGCGCGGCGCGCCTTCTCCCAATAGCGGATGGTGCCGTCGAGCACCCGCTCCTCGTCCCAGCTCACGAACGCGTCGCGGAAGAGCGATGCGATGTCGTAGCTCACGGGGCCGTACACGGCATCCTGGAAGTCGAGGATGCCGGGATTGGGCTCGCCCACCATCAGGTTGCGGGGCATGTAGTCGCGGTGCACGAAGACGCGCGACTGGGCGAGGTTGTTGTCGAGGATGCGGCCGAACACCGTGTCCAGCGTGGCCCTTTGCGCGGCGCCCAGCGTGACTCCGAGGTGCTTGCCGAGGTACCAGTCCGGGAAGAGCTGGAGCTCGCGGTCGAGCAGCGCGCGGTCGTAATCGGGCAGCACACCGGGGCGGCTCGCGGCCTGCCACTTCGCCAGCGCGGTGGTGGCGTCGCCGAAGAGCGCGTCCACGTCGCCCTCCTTCAGCGCGGCGAGGTAGGGACGCGTGCCAAGGTCGGTCACGAGGAGGAAGCCGCGATCGAGGTCGTGGTGCAGAATCTCGGGCGCATTGAGCCCCGCCTCGCGAAGCAGGGCCGCCACGCGGATGAAGGCGTGGGAGTCCTCGCGATCGGGCGGCGCGTCCATCGCGATCAGCGTGCGATCGCCCGCGAAAACGCGGAAGTAGCGCCGGAAGCTCGCGTCGGCGGAGGCCTTTTCCAGGCGCGGCTCGGCGCTGTCAAGGACCTCCCGAAGCCAGGCCTCGAGGGCGTCGAAACGGTCGTCCATGGGAGTGAAGCGGGCGGGGATTTGCGTGTATCCTTCGCCATTCATTCTAGCACCGCGCCACTCCCTCCTTGAGGCCCCGAAGCACCCGCTGCCTGGCGGCGGCACTCCTCGTCGCTGCCGCCCCCGTCCCCGCCTGCGCCCAGGACGATGCCGAGGGATTGCGCCTCAAGGTGGAGAAGTACCTGCGCCTGGCACCCACCCGCCCGGAGCGCGACAGCGCCAAATTCCTCGAGGCCGAGCGCATCGTCGGCACCCCCGAAAAAGACATCGTCGCCACCGGCAACGTGGTCCTGCGCCAGCGAGGCGCCACCATCCGGGCCGACCGGGTCGAATACTCCGGCGAGCGCCAGTCGGCCGTGGCCACGGGCACGGTCCGTCTCGAGCGCGACGGGGACACCGTCACCGGCCCGCAGCTCAACTACGACCTCGCCAACGACACCGGCACCGTGGAGACGCCGACCTTCGAGTTCCCGATGAAGGCGGACCGGCGCACCGCCTCGCGCGGGCAGGCGGCGCTCGCGATCCTCGGCGAGAACCAGCAGAGCCGGCTTTACGACGCCGAGTACACCTCGTGCCCGGTGCCGCGGGACGACTGGTTCATCCGGGTGCGCGAGCTGCAGATCGACGGCGCCCGCAACATCGGCACCGCATACGGCACCGCGGTGTACTTCCTCGGCGTGCCCATCCTCTATTCGCCGTGGCTCTCGTTCCCGCTCGACAACCGGCGCAAGACCGGCTTCCTCGCGCCCACCTTCGGCACCTCCGGCAAGAGCGGCTTCGAGGTGGCGGTGCCGTTCTACTGGAACGTGGCCGAGAACCGGGACGCGACGCTCACGCCCAAGCTCTTCACCAAGCGCGGGGTCCAGCTCGGGGTGGAAGGGCGCTACCTCGAGCCCACCTTCTCCGGCCAGGTGGACGGCGAGTTCATGCCCCACGATCGCATCGCCGAGCGCGACCGCTATTTCCTCGGCTGGCGCCATGGGCAGCAGCTGTGGCGGGGGTGGCATGCGGCCGTCAACGCGCAGAAAGTTTCCGACGACGATTACTTCCGCGACCTGTCCACCCGCATCGCCGCCACCTCGCAGACCAACCTGCCGCGCGACGCGATCCTCGGTTTCGACGACGACACCTGGTCGCTGCAGCTGCGCACCCTCGCCTACCAGACCCTGCAGGATCCGAACGGAACGCCGGTGCCGATCCCGTACAAGATCGTGCCGCGCCTGCTTGCCACCGGGTTTCGGCAGGACGTGCGCGGCTTCGACTGGCAGCTCTACGGCGAGCTGTCGAGCTTCCGGCACCCCGACCTGGTGAACGGCCAGCGCGCCATCGTCTACCCGTCGCTTTCCTATCCGGTGCGCCGCAGCTACGGCTACGTGTTGCCCAAGCTCGGATTCCACTTCACGCGCTACAACCTGGGCGAGAACGCGGGCGATCTCGACGAGAGCGCCAGCCGCTCGGTCCCGATCGCGAGCGTCGACGCGGGGCTCCTCTTCGACCGCGACACGGTCTGGGGCGGGCGGCTCTTCCAGCAGACGCTCGAGCCGCGCCTCTATTACCTGAACGTCCCGTTCCGCGACCAGTCCCGGCTGCCCAACTTCACCACCGCCGAGTCGGACTTCAACTTCGCGCAGATCTTCACCGAGAACCGCTTCGTGGGCGGCGACCGCATCGGCGACGCCAACCAGATCACGCTCGCCCTCACCTCGCGGATGATCGAGTCCGCCACGGGCCTGGAGCGCTTCAAGGCCTCGGTGGGACAGGTGTTCTATTTCAAGCCGCCGCGCGTGACGCTCACCGAGACCACCGGCGACGGGAAGACCTCCGACGTGGTCGCCCTCTTCTCCAGCCAGATGGCCCCGTCGGTGTCGCTCGAGGCGGGGCTCCAGTACACGCCGAACTTCAGCCGCTCGCAGAAGCTCGGCCTCGGGGCCCAGTACCACCCCGAGCCGGGGAAGATCATCAACGCCGCCTATCGCTATGCCCGCGACGCCATCGAGCAGGTGGACGTCTCGACCCAGTGGCCGATCACCCGCAACCTCTCCGGGCTCGCGCGCATGAACTGGAGCCTCAAGGAGAGCAAGGTCCTCGAGGGGCTGGTGGGGTTCGAATATAATGCGGATTGCTGGCAGTTGAGGGCTGTCGCCCACCGCTTCATCACGGCGACCCAGCAGTACTCGACCTCCTTCCAGATCCAGCTCGAGCTCACCGGTCTGTCGCGGATCGGCATCAATCCGCTGGAAACCATCCGGCAGAACATCTCCGGCTACCGCCGGCTCAACGAGATCGTCCCATGAAGACCGCCTTCCCACGCTCCCTCTTCGCGGCCCTCGCTTCCGCCGCCGCCCTCTCACAGGCGCAAATGGCGCCCGCACCCGCCACGCCCCCGGGGCGGCTGGAGACGCGCATGGCCACCACGCCCTCGCGCATCGTGCCCGTCGACCGGATTGTCGCGGTGGTGAACGACGAGGTCATCACCCACAACGACCTGAACGAGCGCGTGCAGCTGGTGGTGCGCCAGCTGCAGCGTGGCGGCGGCCAGCTGCCGGCGGCCGACACGCTGCAGCGCCAGATCCTCGAGCGCATGGTGAACGACCTGCTCCAGGTCCAGCTCGCCAAGGAGACCGGCATCAAGGTCGACGACGCCACGCTCGATCGCACCATCGAGCGCATCGCCCAGGAAAACAAGCTCGCGACGCCGGAGTTCCGCGCCGCCCTCGAGCGCGACGGCATCAAGTACCCGCGCTTCCGCGAGGACATCCGCAACGAGATCCTGCTGGCGCGCCTGCGCGAGCGCGAGGTGGAGAACGGCGTCGTCGTCACCGATGCCGAGGTCGAGACCGAGCTGGCCCGCGAAGCCAAGGAGGCGACCGGGGACTCCGAGTACCAGCTGTCCCACATCCTGGTCCTGGTCCAGCCCCAGGCGACGTCGGAGCAGATCGAGGTGCGGCGGCGGCGCGCGGCCCAGGCACTCACGGAGCTGCGCCGCGGTTCCAACTTCGCCCAGGTGGCCGCCACCTATTCCGATGCGCCCGACGCGCTCCAGGGCGGCACCCTGGGCTGGCGCCCCGCGGGCCGGCTGCCGACGCTGTTCCTCGAATCCCTCGACAAGCTCGCGATCGGCGAGACCAGCGACCTGCTGCGCAGTCCCAACGGCTTCCACATCCTCAAGCTCCTGGACAAGCGCGGCAAGGCCGCGGCACCCGGCGTGCAGCAGACGCGGGTGCGCCACATCCTGCTGCGCGCCCGCGAAGGGCTGTCGGATGCCGAAGCGCGAGAGCGCCTGCAACGCCTGCGCGACCGCATCGAGCAGGGCGCCGACTTCGCCGAACTGGCGCGCCAGAACTCCGAGGACGCCAGCGCCTCGAAGGGCGGCGACCTGGGTTGGGTCACCGCGGGCGACACGGTCGCGGAGTTCGAGCGCGTGATGAACGCGCTCAAGGACAAGGAGATCTCCCCGCCCACCCAGACGCCCTTCGGCTGGCACCTGGTACAGGTGATGGAGCGCCGCTCCGACGAGCTGTCGGAGGACCGCAAGAAGAACGCCGCGCGCATGGCGATCCGCCAGCGCAAGGCCGACGAGGCCTACCAGGACTGGCTGCGGCAGACCCGCGACCGCGCCTTCGTCGAGAACCGCCTCGACGAACGCTGAGCCCGGCGACCTCCCGCCCCGCGTGGGCCCCGACACCTCCCTCGTCGCGCTGACCGCCGGAGAGCCCGCGGGCATCGGCCCGGACCTGTGCGCGATGCTCGCCGCGCGTCCCCTCCCCGGGCGAGTGGTGATCGTGGGCGACCGGGACGTGATCGCCGCGCGCGCCGCGGCGCGTCACCTGGCGTTTTCCCCGCCGGCCTATCGCGATCGCGCGTCGGCTCCCGCACTCTCCATCCTCCACATCCCGTGCCCGGCACCCGTGGTGGCCGGCAAGCTCGACGCCCGCAACGCCCCCCAGGTCCTCGCGCTGCTGGACCGCGCGATCGACGGGTGCCTCGCGGGCGAGTTCGACGCGATGGTGACGGCGCCGGTGCAGAAGAGCGTGCTGAACGAGGCGGGTGCCAGCTTCAGCGGCCATACGGAATACCTTGCCGAGCGCACGCGCACTCCCCGCGTCGTGATGCTCCTCGCCGGTGGGGGCCTCAGGGTAGCGCTGGCGACCACGCACCTGCCGCTCTCGGCGGTACCCGCGGCAATCACCCGCGAAAGCCTCGAGGCCACGCTGCGCATCCTCGACCGTGACCTGCGCGAGCGCTTCGACATCGCGCGCCCCCGCATCCTGGTGGCAGGCCTCAATCCCCATGCCGGCGAATCGGGATACCTCGGGCGCGAGGAGATCGACGTCATCGCACCGGTGGTCGCCGCCCTGGCGAAGGAGGGGATGGCGGTCTCGGGCCCCTATCCGGCCGATACCCTCTACACCCACCGGATGCTCGAGGGCGCCGACGCCACGCTCGCCATGTACCACGACCAGGGCCTGCCGGTCCTCAAGCACGCCGCCTTCGGCGACGCGGTCAACGTGACGCTGGGCCTGCCCATCGTGCGCACCTCGGTGGACCACGGCACGGCGCTCGACCGCGCGGGCGGCGGCGAGGTCGACGCCGGCAGCCTCGAGGTCGCGCTCGCGCTCGCCGTGGAGCTGGGCCAGCGCGCCCGGCGCGCCTAGCGATGCTGCCGAAGGCCCGCAAGCGCTTCGGCCAGCACTTCCTCACCGACCGCCATTACCTGCGCCGGATCGTCGAGACGATCGCCCCGCAGCCGGCCGACAGCATGGTGGAGATCGGGCCGGGCACCGGCATCCTCACCCGCGAGATCGCCGCGGTCGTGACGACGCTGCACGTGGTGGAGATCGATCGCGACCTGGCAGCACGCCTGCGCGAAGACTTCCCGCCGGAGCGCGTGGTGGTGCACGAGGCCGACGCCCTCGATTTCGACTTCGGCACGCTGGATGCCCCGCTGCGAGTGGTGGGCAACCTGCCCTACAACGTCTCCACGCCGATCCTCTTCCGCGTGGCCGAGATCGCCGACCGGGTCGCCGACTGCGTCTTTCTCCTGCAGAGGGAAGTCGTGGAGCGGATGGTCGCAGCACCCGACACGGCCGCATACGGGCGTCTTTCCGCCATGCTCCAGTACCGCTTCGCGATGGACGATGCCCTGCACGTGCCGCCGGGCGCCTTCACCCCGCCGCCCAAGGTCGAATCGGCGGTGGTGCGCATGCGCCCGCTGCCCTCCGGCCGCCCGCGCGCCCGCGACGATGCGCACTTCGCCGCCCTGGTGGGTGCGGCCTTCTCCCAGCGCCGCAAGACGCTGCGCAACGCCGCCCGCGCCCTCGCCGACGCGGCCGCCTTCGATGCGGCGGGCATCGACCCCACCCGCCGCGGCGAGACGCTGTCGGTGGCGGAATTCATCGCCCTCTCGGATGCGTCCGCGCTGCGGTTGTAGCGAGAAATCGCTGGCGGTCGCGCGGCGCGCCTCGTAGAATTCCAGCGAGAGAGATACGAGAGTCCGAGCGCCACGATGAGCCTGAAAAAGCCCTTCCCCGTCCCCGTCAAGGTCCGCTACAACTGCGCCAAGTGCCCGGGCTGGTGCTGCACCTACGACGAGATCGAGGTCAGCAAGTACGACATCGAGCGCCTCGCCCGGCGCTTCGAGCTCGACTTCGCCACCGCGGAGCAGAAGTTCACCAAGCTGAAGGGCACCTCGATCCTGCTGCGCCACAAGAAGGACTCGATCTTCGACACGGCCTGCATGTTCCTGGACCAGGAGAAGCGCCGCTGCACGGTGTACGAGCACCGGCCGCGCGTCTGCCGCTCCTACCCCAACGGCAACAAGTGCGGCTACTACGACTTCCTGCGCTTCGAGCGTGAGCAGCAGGGCGACGAAGAGATCGTCGCGATGACCTGAGGGTCATCGGCTCGGGAGGCGCGTCAACCGGCGCCCTCCCCCCGGCGTTAGGGGGTAACGACACGCGAAGCGACTCCAGGGAGGATGTCGCCATGGCCCTGTCCCACCGCACCTTCGCAGCACTCGCAGCCGTGGCCGCAGTCGCCGGCCCGGTTCTCGCGGCCGAGCCTACCGCCACCGCGGTGGAGTTCTTCCATCCCGCCCTCGGGCACTACTTCGTCTCCGCGGACCCGGCCGAGATCGCATTGGTCGATCGCGGCGGGGCGGGCTCGGGCTGGGTGCGCACCGGCGGCACCTTCGGCGTGTTCCGCACCCCCACCGACGCGCCGGGCCTCGCCCCCGTATGCCGGTTCTACGGCACGCCGGGCGTGGGACCCAACTCGCATTTCTATGCGGCCGATCCGGTGGAATGCGAAGCGGTGAAGCAGGCCCGCGGCTGGACCTACGAAGGCATCGGCTTCTACGCCGCGCGCCCGGTGGCGGGATCCTGCGCGGGAGACACCACGCCGGTCTACCGCAGCTACAACAACGGGGCCGCGCGCAACGATTCCAACCACCGCTTCACCGTGGACGCCACCGTGTTCGCGCGCTCGGGATCCTTCGGCTACGCGGCCGAGGGAGTCGCCATGTGCGCAGCCCTCTCCGCCTCCGACCGCGAGCGCGACGCGATCCGGCTGCTGCGCCAGGCGTCTTTCGGCCCCACCGAGGCGGAGGTCGCCCGCGTGGTCTCGATGGGCGCCGCGGCATGGGTCGAGGCGCAGCTGGCACTGCCCGCGACGCGCTATCCCGAATACCCCTGGGTCGCCGCCAACCGCCCCGACACCTGCGTCGACGACCGCACGCAGCCGGTCCGCGCGGAGAGCTTCTGCGCGCGCGACAACTACACGCTATTCCAGCTTCAGCTCAAGTTCTGGCAGAACGCCCTCACGCAGCCGGACCAGCTGCGCGGGCGCGTCGCCTTCGCGCTGTCGCAGATCCTCGTCACCTCCGGGGTCGACAACGCACGCAACTACGCCATGCGCCACTACCAGCAACTGCTGGCGGATCGCGCCTTCGGCATTTACCAGGACCTCCTCCACGGCGTGACCGTCTCGCCGATGATGGGGGACTATCTCGACATGGCCAACAACAACAAGGCCAACCCCGCGACGCGGACCGAGCCCAACGAGAACTACGGGCGCGAGGTGCTGCAGCTTTTCTCCGTGGGCACCGAGCTGCTGCGCGCCGATGGCACGCGCATCCTCGACGCCTCGGGCAAGGCGGTGCCCGCCTACGACCAGGAAGTGGTGGAGGGATACGCCCATGCCTTCACGGGGTGGACCTACCCCGCGGCGCCGGGTGCGGTCGCGCGCAACAACAATCCCCGCAGCTACCTCGGCGACATGTACGCGGTGGCGGCGAACCACGACACCGGCGCCAAGGAGCTGCTCTCCGGCACCGTGGCGCCCGCGGGGCTTTCGGCCGAAGCAGACCTGCAGCTGGCCCTCCGCACCCTCGCGAACCACGCGAACGTGGGACCGTTCATCGGGCGGCAGCTGATCCAGAAGCTCGTCACCAGCGATCCGACGCCCCAGTTCGTGGCTCGGGTCACCGCGGTGTTCGATAACAACGGCGCGGGGCAGCGCGGCGACCTCAAGGCCGTGGTCCGCGCCATCCTGCTGGACCCGGAGGCGCGCGGCGCCCGCAAGATCGACCCCGCCTTCGGCAAGCTCGCGGAGCCGGTGCTCTACCTCGCGGGAGTCGCGCGCGCCCTCGGCTCCCGCAGCGACGGCGTCTTCTTCCGGACCCAGTCGACGGCGCTCGCCCAGAACGTCTTCTATTCACCATCGGTGTTCAACTTCTACTCCCCCGGCTACGTGATCCCGGCCACGTCGCTGCGCGGCCCGGAGTTCGGGCTCCTCACCTCGGCCACCGCGATCGGTCGCGCCAACTTCGCCAACTCCCTCGTGTATACGGCATCGATCGCGCCGGATGCCGCGGTGTTCGGTGCCACGGGCACGCAAACCGACCTCGCCGCCTGGAGCGCCATCGCCGGCGATGCCGCGGCGCTGGTGGAGCGCGTCGACCGCTACCTCCTCGGCGGCACGATGGGAGCCGCGGCTCGCGAGGCGTTCATCGCGGCGGTGCAGGCGGTGCCGGCGAGCGATCCGCTGGGCCGCGCCCGCGCGGCACTCTACCTCGCCTTCTCCTCCGCCCAATACCAGGTGCAGCGATGAGCGCCGGCCGCCGCAACTTCCTAACCCGTGCGAGCGCCCTCGGCGCCGCCGGCCTCGCCACGCGCCTGGGCCCGCTGGGACTCGCGGCCCTTCCCCTGACCGCCCAGGCCCAGGCGGCGGGCGACTACAAAGCCATGGTGTGCGTCTTCCTGTTCGGCGGCGTCGACGGCAACAACCTCGTGATCCCCTACGACGCCGCCGGCTACGCGCAATACACGGGAGTGCGGCCGGTGAGCTCCGGCATCAACATCGCGCAGGCGGAACTGCTTCCGGTGCAGCCGGCCCGCTCCTCCACCGCGTACGGGCTGCATCCGCGGCTTGCGCCGATCCACGCGCTCTTCGCCCAGAAGAAGCTCGCGATCCTTGCCAACGTGGGGCCGCTCTCCCAGCCCACCACCCAGGCCGACTATCGCGCCAAGCGCCCCGACAACCTCTACTCCCACTCCGACCAGCAGGCGCAGTGGCAATCGTCGATCACCGAGGCGAGCGCCACCGGCTGGGGCGGCCGCATCGGGGACGCGCTCGGCACGCGCTACGGCAGCTTTCCCGTGGTCACCTCACTCGCGGGCGCCAGCCTCTTCGTGTCGGGCGGCTCGAGCGTGGCGCTGGCGCTTCCCTCATCCGGCGGGCTCGCGCTCCAGGGCCTCACCGGAACGGCCGGCCAGGCACGCCTCGCGGCACTGCAGAAGATCCTCGCCGCGGAGGATCCCAACGGCTACGTGCGGGCCGCATCCTCGGTGCTCCAGGGCGCGATGTCGCTCTCGGGCACCGTGAACCCCATCCTCACCTCGACGACGTCGACGGTCACCGGACTCTTCGCCGGGCAGACCAGCGGCATCGCGCAGCAGCTCACGCAGATCGCACGCCTGATCGAGGCGCGGGCGCAGACCGGGGCACGGCGCCAGGTGTTCTTCGCATCCCTGGGCGGTTTCGACACCCATGCCAACGAGATCGCCACGCTCGACACGCTGCTGGGCCAGCTCGCGCCGGCGATGAAGAGCTTCTACGACGCCACGGTGCAGCTCGGCGTGGCCGACGCGGTCACCACGTTCACGTTGTCCGATTTCGGCCGCACGCTGCAGCCCGCCTCGGGCGGCGGCACCGACCATGCGTGGGGCAACCATCATTTCATCCTCGGCGGCGCGGTGCGCGGGGGAGACCTCTACGGGCGCTATCCGACGCTGGCGCTGGGAGGGCCCGACGATGCGGAGCGCGAGGGCCGCTGGATCCCCACCACTTCGGTGGACCAGTACGGGGCGGCGCTCGCGCGCTGGTTCGGGGTTCCGGAAGCGGAGCTCGGCGGCGTGTTCCCCAACCTCTCGCGCTTCGGCGCTTCCGACACCGGTTTCCTCGGATGAGCCTGTAGGCCGGGCCGGTTGGCGCCGTTAGGTATCATTCCCGCGATGCGGCGCAATCGCGGATTCACCTGGATCGAGCTCGTCATGGTGCTGGCGGTCATCGCCATCCTCGGCGCGCTCGCCATTCCCGGCATGCAGGACACGACGCTCAAGAAGCAGGTCCGCGAGGGCCTCGAGCTCGCCGACGTCGCCAAGAAGGGCGTACAGGGCGCCTGGACTACGACCAGTGACCTGCCGGCGAACAACGCCGACGCGGGCCTCCCGCCCAGGGAGAAGATCGTCGGCAACGTGGTGACCTCGGTCGAGGTGGACCATGGCGCCATCCACGTGACCTACGGCAACAACGCGAGCCGCGCGCTCGCCGGGATGATAGTGACCGTGCGCCCGGCCGTGGTGAGGGACGAACCCCTGGTGCCGATCGCCTGGATCTGCCACCGCGTCGCGGTTCCCGCCAAGATGGAAATCAAGGGCCGTGACCACACGAACATCCCGCCGAAGTGGCTGCCGGTGGAGTGCCGGGGAAACGAGAAGCCCTAGCGCCGGGTTCAGCCCTTCTGGATGAACTCGATCTTGTAGCCGTCGGGATCCTGCACGAACGCGATCACCGTGCTGCCGTGCTTCATCGGCCCCGCCTCCCGCGTCACCTTCCCGCCCTTCGCCTTCACGTCCTCGCAGGCCTTGCAGGCGTCCGGCACCGCGACCGCGATGTGGCCGAAGCCGTTGCCGAGGTCGTAGGCGGGCGTGTCCCAGTTGTGCGTGAGCTCGAGCACCGTGTGGTCGGCCTCGTCGCCGTATCCCACGAAGGCGAGCGTGAACTTGCCGTCGGGGTAGTCCTTCCTTCGCAGCAGCTTCATGCCCAGCACCTGCGTGTAGAAGTCGATCGACTTCTGCAGGTCGCCGACGCGAATCATGGTGTGCAGCATCCTCATGGGGCCTCCCGGAGTTCAGAACGAACGATACAAATGGTCGGTCGCGAAGAGCTCGGCGCGCAGCCGCTCGTAATCGGGGCACTGCCGCCGCACCTCGCCCCAGAACGCGGCCGAATGGTTCATGTGGCGCAGGTGCGCGAGCTCGTGGCAGACGACGTAGTCGATGAGCGGCGGTGGCGCCTTCACCAGCCTCCAGGCGAGCCGCACCTCGCGCCGCGAGTTGCAGCTGCCCCAGCGCGCCATCGCCGAGGAGAGCAGGAAGCGTGGCGGGCTGATGGCCGCGACCGCCGAGAGGCTCTCGACCCGGCCCCCCAGGTGCTCGCGCGCGGCGCGCTTGTACCACGCGGTCACCGCGCGCTGGACCGCCCCCTCCCCCGGCTCGCGCACTCCGACGCGCAACTCCTCGCCGGCGAGGGCCACGTGGACGCGCGGCGAAGGGGAAATGCGCAGCGCGAGCGCCCGGCCCAGGTAGGGCAGCCACGTCCCCTCTTCCCAGCGCACCTCGGGCACCTGGCGGCCGCGCCACTCCTCGATCTTGCGCAGGATCCAGCGCTCGCTCTCGCGCACCAGCTCCTCGATGCGCGCGACCGGCATGGTGAGGGGGGCGCTCACGGTGAGGCCGTTCTCGTCCACCCGGAGGCCCACGCCGCGCCGGCCGCGGCGCCGCGCGAGGACGTAATCCATCTCGCGCCCGCCGAGGGCCATGCGGCGCAGGTCGCGGAGCGCCAGGTCAAGCCGTGGCATACAGGTCCGGGGAAATGAGGCGCATCTGCCCCTCGATCCACGCCTCGAGCTCGTTGTGCACCGACAATGCGTCCCGGCCCTGGGTATGGATCAGCGGGCCGATGACCACCTTCACCACGCCCGGCTTCTTCTTGAAGGAGTAGCGGCCCCAGAATTCGCCCGCGTTATGGGCGATGGGCAGGATCGGGGTGCCGGTGCGGGTGGCCAGCAGCGCACCGCCGATGCCGTAGCGCCCGCGCTTGCCGGGCGCGACGCGAGTGCCTTCGGGGAAGATCGACACCCACATGCCTTCCGAGATGCGCCTGGCACCCTGCTCCACGATCTGCTCGCGGGCGTTCACGCCGCTCGCGCGGTCGATCGCGATGCAGCGGATCGCCATCAGGCTCCAGCCGACGAAGGGCAGCCACAGCAGCTCCTTCTTCACGATCCAGCATTGCGGCGGAAAGCGGCTTTCCATGAAAAGCGTTTCCCATGCCGACTGGTGCTTGGACATGATCACGGCCGGCGCCTTCGGCACGTTCTCCCATCCCGTCACCTGGTGGCGAATGCCGCAAGCGAGCTCCGCCCACCGGATCACGAGCCCCGCGTAGAAGCTCGCCACCGCCGCCGCGCCGCGGAAGCCGAAGATCCCGCCCAGGGGCACGAGGATGCCGAACACCGTGGTGATCAGCACCGCGCCGACAAGGAACGCGATGGAGCGAAACGCGATCACGCGTGCCCCACGATGTGACGGCACGCCTCGGCGAGGTCGTCGAACACCAGCGTCTTCCTCGGCATCCCGCCATCGGCCTTGGTGCGCTGGCCCTTGCCGGTGAGCACCAGGAGCGGCTGCGCGCCCACCGCCTCGGCGGCCTGCAGGTCCTTGAGGCTATCGCCCACGAGCGGCGTGCCCTTCAGCTCGGTGTGAAAGCGCGCCGCGATCTCCTCAAGCATCCCGGTGCGGGGTTTCCGGCAGCCGCACTCTTCGGCGGCGGTGTGGGGGCAGAAGAAGAGCGCGTCGATGCGCCCGCCCTGCCGGAACACGAGCTCCATCATCTTGTCGTTGATGGCGTTGAGGGTCGCCATGTCGAAGAGTCCGCGGCCGATTCCCGACTGGTTGGTCGCCACCGCGATGCGGAACCCCGCCTGGTGCAGGCGCGCGATCGCCTCGATCGAGCCGGGGATCGGGCGCCACTCCGCCGGCGACTTGATGTACTGGTCGCTGTCGTGGTTGATCACGCCGTCGCGGTCGAGGATGACGAGCTTCATCTCAAGCGGAGAGCTTCGAGATGTCGGCAACCTGGTTCATGGCGCCGCCGAGCTTGTCGAGCAAGCCGAGGCGCGCGGCACGCAGCTTCGGATCCTCGGCGTTGACGAGGACCTTGTCGAAGAACGCGTCGACGTCTTCGCGCAGGCCCGCCAGCGCGGTGAGCGCGCCGGTGTAGTCGCCGGCCGCAAAGCGATCCTTGATCGTGAGTTGCAGCGCGACGAGCGAGGCCAATAGCGCCTTCTCCTCGGGGACCACCAGCACCTCGAAATCCGGGTTCGCGAATCCGTCCGATTTCCGCAGGATGTTCTGGATGCGCTTGTTGGCGGCGGCGAGTGCCGCCGCCTCGGGCAGCTTGCCGAATTCGCGCACCGCCTGGAGCTTCAAGGGCACCAGGTCCAGGCGGCCCGGCATCGACTCCTCACCCTGCACCTCCAGCACCGCGGCGACCTCGTTGGCCGTGTAGCCGCGTTCCTTCATCAGGTTCGCCATGCGATCGCGCACGAACTCGAGCACCGCCCCCACGACCTGGGGCTTGCGATCCATCGGGACGCCGAGGGTGTCCGCCGCCGCGGCGACCAGCCGCGAAAGGTCCGCCTTGAGCGCGGGCGTGGTCTCCATGAGGATGCGCACGATGCCAAGGGCCGCCCGACGCAACGCGAACGGATCCTTGTCGCCGGTAGGCACCTGGCCGATGGAGAACATGCCGACCAGCGAGTCCAGGCGGTCGGCGAGCGCCACCGCGATGCTCGCGTCCCCGGTGGGCAGGGCATCGCCCGAGAAGCGGGGCCAGTAGTGCTGCTCGATGGCGCGTCCCACCGAGGGAGGCTCGCCATCGGCGTCGGCGTAGTACTTCCCCATGAGGCCTTGCAGCTCCGGGAATTCGCCCACCATCAGCGTCACCAGGTCAGCCTTCGCCAGGTACGCGGCGCGCACCGCCCATTCCACCCCGGCGGCACCACGCGGCAACCCTTCCTGGATCTTGGTGGCGAGGTTCACCAGCCGGTCGACGCGCTGCAGCTGGGTGCCGAGCTTGTTGTGGTGGACGATCGAGCCCAGCTGCGGCACGCGCGAAGCGAGCCGGGTCTTCTTGTCGGTCTCGAAGAAGAAGCGCGCATCGGCAAGCCGCGGGCGCACGACTCGCTCGTTGCCCTGCACGATGTTGATGGGATCGTCGAGCCGCATGTTGCTCACGATGAGGAAGCGGTTGGTGAGCTTGCCCGCGGCATCGAAGAGCGGGAAATACTTCTGGTTCTGCCGCATCGTGAGGACCAGGCACTCGGCGGGCACGGCGAGGAACTCCGGCTCGAAGGTGCCCGCGTACACCGTCGGCATCTCGACCAGCGACGTGACCTCGTCCAAGAGGGCCGCACGGTCGGACTCCGGTCCGAGCGTGCCACCCGCCGCCTTCGCCTTCGCTTCGAGCTCGCGCGCGATCGCCTCGCGCCGCGCGCCGAAGGAGGCAATGACGCCGCCACGATCCCGAAGGGCCGCTTCGTAGTCGTCCGCCTGCGAGAGTTCGACTTGCGAAGCACCCTGGAAGCGATGGCCGCGCGTGGCGCGTCCGCTCTCGAGGCCCAACGCCTTCACCGGCACCACCTCGGCGCCATGGAGCGCCACGAGTCCATGGGCGGGGCGCACGAATTGCACCGTCGTGCGGCCATCGGCGAGCTGGTAGCTCATCACCTTCGGGATCGGCAGCCCGGCCAGCGCCTCGTCGAGCGCCGCCTGGAGCGCCGCGGCCAGCGGCAGCGCCGGGGTGGTCGAATCGGCGAACAGCATCTCGGCCTTGCCGTCGACGCGCCGCTTGAGCTTCGCGGGGTCGAAGCCGGAGAGCCCGGCGGCGTCGAGCTTCTTCGCAAGGGCCGCGGTGGGTTTGCCCGCGGCATCGAGTCCCACGGCGGCGGGCATGAGCTTCACCTCCACCGCGCGCGGCTCCGCTGCGCCCTTCACGCCCGTTATCGCAGCACCCAGCCGGCGCGGCGTGGCGAAGGAGGTCACGGCACTGGAGGGCTCCAGCATCTCGCGCTTGGCGAGCCCGCGTTTCAATCCGTCGGCGAACGCATCTCCCAGCCGCTGCAACGCCTTCGGAGGGAGCTCCTCGCACAGCAGCTCGACCAGCAGCGTGGCACTCATGCCTCGGCCACCTTGAGGTCGGCGCGCGCCGCGCCCTGGACCATCGGGAACCCCAGCCTCTCCCGCGATTCGTAATAGCTCTGCGCCACGGCCCGCGCGAGGGCGCGGATGCGGCCGATGTAGCCCGCTCGCTCGGTGACCGAGATGGCACCCCGGGCATCGAGCAGGTTGAAGGCATGCGCCGCCTTGAGTACCTGCTCGTAGGCGGGGAGCGCCAGCTGCGCTTCCATCAGCTTCTTCGCCATCGCCTCGTAGTCGCCGAAATGGCGGAAGAGGGCCTCGGCATTGGAGTGCTCGAAGTTGTACGTGGACTGCTCGACTTCGTTCTGGTGGTACACGTCGCGATAGGTGAGCTGTCGCTTCTCGCCCGCCTCCTCCCACTCGGTCCACACCAGGTCGTAGACGTTCTCGACGCCCTGCAGGTACATCGCCAGGCGCTCGAGGCCGTAGGTGATCTCGCCCGTGATCGGCTTGCAGTCGAGGCCGCCCACCTGCTGGAAATAGGTGAACTGCGTGACCTCCATGCCGTTCATCCACACCTCCCAGCCCAGGCCCCAGGCGCCCAGCGTGGGATTCTCCCAGTCGTCCTCGACGAAGCGCACGTCGTTCTGCTTCAGGTCGAATCCGATCGCCTCGAGCGACCCGAGGTAGAGCTCGAGGATCTCCGGGGGCGAAGGCTTCAGCACCACCTGGAACTGGTAGTAGTGCTGCAGGCGATTCGGATTGTCCCCGTAGCGCCCGTCCTTGGGACGGCGGGAGGGCTGGACATAGGCGGCGCGCCATGGCTCCGGGCCCAGCGAGCGCAGGAACGTGGCGGTGTGGGAGGTCCCGGCGCCGACTTCCATGTCGTAGGGCTGGAGGATGGCGCAGCCCTTCTGGCCCCAGTAGTCCTGCAGCTTCAGGACCAATTGCTGGAAGGTCGACATCGAAAGAGGGAAGCGTGCCAAAGACGTGATTATAGGGCGTCCGGGCCGGTCCCAAGGGACGCGACGTCGGCGAAGAAGGCCGCGAGCGCGCTGTCGAGGGTGGGATCCCGCGCGGCGGCCTCGCGCCACGCCTCGCCCCGCGAGCGCAGTGCCCGCAATGCCACTGCCAGGTGCCCGGGCGAGGCGAGGAAACCCGCCTCGCGAGCTCGGCGCACCATCCAGGCGCGCTCCACCAGGCAGGCGAACCGCACCGATTCCTTCTCCTGCTCCTGGTCCCCATGGCGGCGGAAGTCGCTGAGGGGGCTCGCGGCATAGAAGGCGAGGCCGCGCGCCATCAGCCGCAGCCAAAGGCTCATGTCGGCGAGGCAGTGGTAGTCGCGCCCGCCCCAGCGGAAGATCGAGTCCCCCTCCACCACGAGGTCGGCGCGGCGGAAAAGGGCCGTGGTCGGCTCGCCGATCACGTTGATGGAGTTCCCCAGCGCGAAATCTCCGAGGTCCAGCCCCCGCATCAGCGCCGAGACGCGCGACACGGGTAGGGTCGAGGCATCGTCGGCGAGGGGAGCGCCCGAGGCGTCGATGGCCCGGCGGCGGCTGGTGGCGAGCGTCACCGCCGGATTCGCATCCAGCACGGCGGCCAGGATCTCCACGCAGCGCGGCGCCAGGCGATCGTCATCGTTGAGGAACTTCACCAGGCGGCCGCGCGAAATGTCGAAGCCGTGGGTGAAGTTGGCGGCGAAGCCGCGTCGCGGCTGGTTGCGCTCATAGCGCACGCGGGGGTCTTCAGCTGCGCGCGCGATGGCCTCGATCGCCGTCCCGGGCGAATCGTCGCAAACCACGATCTCGAGGTCGGCATAGGTCTGCGCCCGCGCGCTCGCCAGCGCCTCGCCGAAAAACCGCTCGTTGTACGCGGGGATGACGATCGAGACCGCAGGCGGCAGCGTGCTCACCGCCGGCGCCGCCCGCGGATCGCCGCCGCTCCCACCGCCAGCACCAGCAGCAACGCGGGGAAGTTTCCCCAGCGTGCATAGGGAGTGAGGCCCTCCCGCGGCGTGACCTCCGCCACCAGGGTCCCCGCGGTGAACCACGGCAGGCGCGAGACCACGCGCCCGCGCTCATCGATCGCGGCCGTGGCGCCGGTGTTGGTCGAGCGCACCATCCACCGCCCCGACTCGAGGGCGCGCATCTGCGACGACTGCAGGTGCTGCTCGGCTGCGAAGGAACGCCCGAACCACGCATCGTTGCTCACGTTCACCAGCACCTGGGCGGCGGGGAGAGACTCGATCACCTCCTCGCCGAAGATATCCTCGTAGCAGATCGCCACGCCGAAGCGCACGCCCGCCGCCTCGAGCGGCGCCTGGCCCGCGCCGCCGCGGGCGAAGTCGCTCATCGGGATCTTCAGCACCGCCAGCACGAACTTGAAACCCGGCGGGATGAACTCGCCGAAGGGCACCAGGTGACGCTTGCGATAGGACTCGTTGGCCCCGGTGAGGCGCACGAGGCTGTTGTAGTAACGCAGGCCGTCGTCGCCGGGCAGTCGCTCCACCACCCCGAGAAGCACCTCCTTGCCATCCGCGCGCGCGCGCGCCCGGATCTCCTCGAGGTAATCGGCGGGAAGCTGGTCGAGGAACGCGGGCAGCGCCGTCTCGGGCACCACGACGACGCGGGCCTTCGCCGCGGCGATCATGTCGCGATAGGCGAGGAGTGTGGCGGTGCGAACCTCCTCGCGCCACTTCATCTCCTGCGGCACGTTGCCCTGCAGCAAGGCCATGGTGACGGCGGGTCCGGCCGGACGGGTCCACTCCCAGCGCGACAGCGCGAGGCCCGACAGCACGAGGACGACGAAACCGACGGCGCCGGCGATGCGGATCGCCGCGCGATCGCGACGGCGTGCGATCGTCACGAGGCAGGCCGCGAGCACCGCGACGCCAAGCGAGGCGCCGTAGTTGCCGAGCACCGGCACGTAGCCCGCCAGCGGTCCGTCCGGGGCCTGGGAGGTGCCGAGGTTGAGCCAGGGAAAGCCGGTGAAGAGCCAGCCGCGCAGCCATTCCATCGCGACCACGGCAGCGGTTCCCAGCCACACGCGCCGGGCGCCGCCGGCAGGTGCGAAGCGCGCCGTGACCCAACCCGCCGCGGCGAAAAAGATCGCGAGGTAGGCGCAGAAGAGGAAGGTCGCGAGGCCGGCGAGCACCGCGGGCATGGAGCCGAACACGTGCAGGCTCACGTAGACCCACGACACCCCGGCGAGAAAATACCCCAGCCCGAACGCGAACCCCGACAGCGCCGCCTGCAGCGGCGAGCCGCTTTGCCGCCACGCGTGCAGCAGGAGTGCTACGGCGACGACGGGTGCCTGCCACAAGTAGAACGGGGCGAAGCCGAGCACCGCGAGCGCCCCGGCGGCGAGGGGCAGGAGGATCCCCACCATGAGCGCTCCGGCCGCCCCCGGCCCCAGGGCCGGCGGCGACGGGCCTGCCGCCGTCACTCCGTCTCCTTCGCCTTGGGCTTCTCCACCAGCAGCGAGTGGACCTTGCGGCTATCGGCGCGCAGCACCTGGAAGTTGAATCCCTCGACGTCGATGGTGTCGCCGCGCTTGGGCAGGCGCCCGAAGTGGCCCACCACTAGGCCGCCCACGGTGTCGTAGTCGTCGTCGGGGAACCGGGTTCCGAAATGGTTGTTGAAGTCGCCGATCTCGGTTCCCGCCTTCACGCGGTAGCGGCCGCTGCGGTCGACCAGGATGTTGTCCTCGGTCTCGTCGAAGTCGTACTCGTCCTCGATGTCGCCCACGATCTGCTCGATCACGTCCTCGATCGTCACCAGGCCCGACACCCCGCCGTACTCGTCCACCACGATGGCGATGTGGTTCCGGTTGGCGCGGAACTCCTTCAGCAGGACGTTCAGGCGCTTCGCCTCGGGCACGAATACCGAGGGGCGCAGCATCTCGCGCACGTTGAACTCGCTCTCGGCGTAGAACCGCAGCAGGTCCTTGGCGAGCAGGATCCCGATCACGTTGTCGCGGTTGTCCTCGAACACCGGGAAGCGCGAGTGGGCGGTCTCGATCACGAACGGGATGAACGCCTCCGGGCTCTCGGCCACGTCGATCATGTCCATCTGCGAGCGCGGGATCATCACGTCGCGCACCTGGGTCTCCGAGACCTGCAGCACGCCCTCGATCATGGACAGCGCCTCGGCATCGAGGAGGCGGCGCTCGAAGGCGGAATGCAGCAGCTCGATCAGCTGCGCGCGGTCCTCGGGCTCGCGCAGCAACAGCGAGGAAAGGCGCTCGAGCAGGCTCGGCTTGGGGGGGTCGTTCATCCAGGAAGGGGGTGGGACGGGCGATTACTGTAGCAAGGCGGGGGAAACCCTGCACGCCGCCTAGGCTTCGGCGGCGTAAGGATCGGGAAAACCCAGGGCCGCGAGGACCCGCTTCTCACGCCGCTCCATCGCCTGCGCGTCCCTCTCGATCTCGTGGTCCAGGCCCTGCAGGTGAAGCAGGCCGTGCACCACGAGGTGCGCGTAATGGGCCTCGATCGGCTTCCCCTGCTCCCGCGCCTCGCGCGCCACCACCGGGGCGCACAGCACGATGTCGCCCTCGAGGGGGCGCTCGCCGTAAGCGAAGGTGAGCACATTGGTCGCGTAGTCGCGGCCGCGGAATTCGCGATTGAGGCGCCGAGCCTCCGCCTCGGCAACGAAGCGAAGCGTCACCTGGGCGCCGGCCTGCAAGGCGGCCCGCGCCCAGAGGCGCAGCCGCCGGTCGGAAGGAATATGCGCGGCGCGGGAGGCGCGCTGGATGTCGAGAACGAGATCGGGCCCCCGCCTGCGCGGGGGTGACGCGCTTTTCAATTCACGCGCGGCGGCGAGCGGCGCTCGTAGGCGTCGACGATCGCCTGCACCAGCGGATGGCGCACCACGTCCTCGCTCTGGAACTCGGTGATCGCGATGCCGCGCACGCCGTCGAGCACGTTGCGCGCATCGACCAGGCCCGAGGGCTGGCCCTTGGCGAGGTCGATCTGGGTCACGTCCCCGGTGATGACGGCCTTGGAGCCGAACCCCATGCGCGTCAAGAACATCTTCATCTGCTCGGGCGTGGTGTTCTGCGCCTCGTCGAGGATGATGAACGCGTGGTTGAGCGTGCGCCCGCGCATGAAGGCGAGCGGCGCGATCTCGATGGCGCCCCGCTCGAACGCGCGGTTCACCTTGTCGTAGCCCATCAGGTCGTAGAGGGCGTCGTAGAGCGGGCGCAGGTACGGGTCGACCTTCTGCGCCAGGTCGCCGGGAAGGAAGCCCAGCTTCTCGCCCGCCTCCACCGCCGGCCGGGTGAGGATGATGCGCTTCACCGCGTCGCGCTC
>JANMHV010000442.1:0-4341 GCA_031375445.1 Burkholderiales bacterium
GGGGATCCAATTGCTTGGGCCCCCGCCTTCGCGGGGGGGACATTCCGATGTCGTCCCCGAGACGTCGGGGATCCAATTGCTTGGGCCCCCGCCTTCGCGGGGGAGACATTCCGTGGTCCTCCCCGAGACGTCGGGGATCCAATTGCTTGGGCACCCGCCTTCGCGGGGGAGACATTCCGTGGTCCTCCCCGAGACGTCGGGGATCCAATTGCTTGGGCCCCCGCCTTCGCGGGGGAGACATTCCGCTGTCGTCCCCGAGACGTCGGGGATCCAATTGCTTGGGCCCCCGCCTTCGCGGGGGAGACATTCGTGGAGAAGTTAGCGCCCCACATAAGCCGTGAGCGTCCCGAGCGCCCGCCCGGGATCGCGAGCGTCGGCGACGGCGAGGTCGACGCGGCGGATGGTGGGGTTGGGCGTTTCGGTGACCACTTCGTCGATCAGCAGCGCCATGCCGCCCTGCTCGGTGGTGAGGCGCGTCGTTGCCGCCGCGGGGAAGATCTTGCGCGCGCGCAGCTCGGCCACTCGATTCTGTGCGGCCCAGGTCGCCAGCAGCCGATGGCGGGTCTCGAGCGCCCCGTCGGTGGCGAGGCTCGCCGCCCGGCTCGTGGCGGCCAGCGCGATGGCGAGGATCGCGACTGCCACGAGGATCTCGATCAGGGTGAATCCGCGCGCGCTCATTTCTCTACCAGCCTTACCGCACCGGCGGCGTCGCCCTCGACGGCCCACGGCGTGCCGCGGCTTTCCAGCGCCACGCGGAACGGGATGCCGAGGCCATCGGGCAGGAAGAGGAGCCGATCGTCGGGCCGCAGCGCCTGGCCATCGACATGGATCGCGCCCACCGCGAGGCCCTGGGGCAGCGCCTTGTCGAAACGCGCGTCGGGCTGCCAGGTGCGTCCGTCGAAACGCCATTCAACCAGGCGACCGGAATCGAAGCTCACCGCCGTGGGCCGGCCGCCGAACCACGCCGCGTCGCGCGCGTGCTCGATGGCCATCGCCACCTCGGTGGTGTCGCGGCGCGCGAGCTGGTTGTCGCTCGGGAAGAGGTTCACCGCGGCCACGGCCACGAGCAGCCCGGCGATCGCGACGACCACCAGCACCTCGATGTGGGTGAAGCCGCCCCCGCGTCTCGCAGAGCGGGGGCGCCCCCGCGCAGTCGGGGGCCTCATCGATTGGGTCCCCGCCTGCGCGGGGAAGACGGTGCTAGTCCCAGTTGCCGACATCGGCGCCGCTGCCCTCGCCGCCGCGCGCACGGTCGCCGCCGAGGCTGAAGACGTCGATCTCGCCCTTCACCCCGGGCGAGAGGTACTGGTACTCGGTGCCCCAGGGATCCTTCGGCAGGCGCTCGAGGTAGCCGCCCTGCTTCCAGTTGGCCGGCGCCGGGTTGGAAGTGGGGCGCTGCACCAGTGCCGCGAGGCCCTGGTCGGTTGCGGGGTAGAAACCGTTGTCGAGGCGGTAGAGCTTGAGCGCCTGCACGATGGCGCCGATGTCCGCCTTGGCGGCGACGCGCTTGGCCTCGTCGGGGCGGTCCATCACGCGCGGCACGATGATCGCGGCGAGGATGCCGAGGATGGCCACCACCACCAGCACCTCGATGAGCGTGAAACCGCGCGAACCGTGACCGCCGGGGAGTGAGGCGGACGCAAATCTTGGGGAACGCGGATGGCCGCCGATGGAACGAAGATGGCCGCAGATGGAATGGGGTGGCTTGGATTGCATGTCAACGACCGATGAGGGAGTTCAGCTGGAATATGGGCAGGAGGATGGCGAGGACGATCACCAGGACCACCACCCCCATCACCAGGATCATCACCGGCTCGAAGATGGCGGCGAAGGCGGCGAGCCGCGTGGCGATGTCGTTCTGCTGCTGGCGCGCCGCGCGCTCCAGCGCCTCGTCGAGGCGGCCGCTGGCTTCCCCGCTCGCGATGAGATGCACCATCACCGGCGGGAAGGCGTTGGTGGCGCCGAGCGCGCGGGCGAGCGGCATGCCCTCGCGCACGCCGCGGGCCGAGGTCGCGAGCGCCTCGCGCATCGGCACCAGCGTCATGACGCCGGTGCCCGCCTCGAGCGATTGCAGGATCGGCACGCGGCTGCCGACGAGGATCGCGAGCGTGGAGGCGAGGCGAGCTGCATCGAGGTGGCGCAGCACGCGGCCGATCACCGGAGCGCGCCATGCGAAGCGATGCAGGGCCGCGCGGGAGGCGGGGCGCTTCAACGCGAGCCGCAGCGCCACGGCAGCGACCCCGATGGCGATCACCCACAGCACCCAGGTGGCTTGCAGGAAGACCGAGAAGGCGATCAGCGCGCGGGTGAGGAGCGGCAGGTTCTGGTGGGCATGCTGGAACACCTGGATCACTTGGGGAAGCACGTAGACCAGCAGCGCGCCCACGACGCCGAGGGCCACCACCAGCACGATCGAGGGGTAGATCAAGGCGAGCGAGAGGCGCGCGCGCATCTGCTGGCGGTCGTCGAGGTAGTCGGCGACCTTGCCAAGCACGCGCGCGAGCTGCCCCGAGGATTCGCCGGCCGCTACCAGCGTGCGGTAGAGCTCGGGGAACACGTCGGGAAATTCACCGAGCGCCTTTGCGATGGTGTTGCCGGCGAGCACCTCGCCGCGCAACGCCGCCAGCACCTGGCGCACGCGCTCCACTTCGGCCTGCTCGATCAGCGCGTTGAACGATTGCTCGACGGTGAGGCCCGCCTCCAGGAGCGAGGCGAGGCCGCGGGTGAGTTGCGTGAGCTCGGTGGAGGAGAGCGAGACGCGCCGGAAAGGGGCGCCGCCGGCGGGATCGTTCGCCGCGATGACATCGACCTTGTGGGGTGTCAGCCCCTGGTCGCGCAGCAGCGCTCTAGCCTGGCGGGCGGAGTCGGCTTCGAGGACGCCCTTGTGGACCTTGCCCTCGACGCTGTACGCCTGGAACCTGAAGCCGGGCATTTGTCAGGGGCCCGTGGAGGTTTGGAGGGTGGTTTCAACGCGAAGGCGCGCGAAGGGCACGCGAAGGGCACGCGAAGAAGAGATTGTTGTGTACTCTCCGGTCGCGAACGAAGCCACGATCGCCATTGAATTTTCCTTCGCGATTCCTTCGCGTGCCCTTCGCGCGCCTTCGCGTTGAAAACTCCCGCTTGCCGTTCGCGGGCTGCCCGTCACGTGCGAGTGACCCGCAACACTTCGTCCAGCGAGCTCACGCCCGCGCGCACCCAGCGCAAACCATCTTCTCGGAGCCGGATCATGCCAGCGGCTACCGCGCGGTCGCGCAGCGCTGACTCCTCGGCGGTGTCGTGGATGAGGTGCCGCGTCTCGTCGTCGGCGGTGAAGAGCTCGTAGATGCCGGTGCGGCCCTTGTAGCCGGAGAAGTTGCACGCGCCGCAGCCCACCGCCTTGTAGAGGCGCAAGTCATCCTCTCCCCGGCCCTCTCCCAGGGGAGAGGGGGACGTTCCACCCTCTCCCCTGGGAGAGGGCCCAAAAAGGCTCCGCTCCGCCGCATCGGGCTCGTAGGGCTGCCTGCACTCGGCGCAGAGCTTCCTCACCAGGCGCTGGGCGAGGACGCCGTTCAGCGTCGAGGCCAGCAGGTAGGGCTCGATGCCCATGTCGATCAGCCGTGTCACCGCACCCGGAGCATCGTTGGTGTGGAGCGTCGCCAGCACCAGGTGGCCGGTGAGGGACGCCTGCACCGCGATCTGCGCGGTCTCCAGGTCGCGGATCTCGCCGATCATCACCACGTCGGGATCCTGGCGCAGGATCGCGCGCAGCGCCCGTGCGAAGGTCATCTCGATGCGGGGGTTCACCTGGGTCTGGCCGATGCCGTCCAGCTCGTACTCGACCGGATCCTCGACCGTGAGGATGTTGCGCGTCTTGCGGTCGAGGCGAGAGAGCGCCGAATAGAGCGTGGTGGTCTTGCCGGAGCCCGTGGGGCCGGTGACGAGGAAAATGCCGTGGGGCGACTGGATCAGCTGGTCCACGGCGTCGCGCGCCGGGGCGGACATGCCGAGCGCGTCGAGTGTCAGCCGCCCCGCGGCCTTGTCGAGGAGGCGCAGCACCACGCGCTCGCCGCTGTTGGTGGGGATGGTGGAGACGCGCACATCGATGGCGCGCCCCGCGATGCGCAGCGCGATGCGCCCGTCCTGGGGCAGGCGCTTCTCCGCGATGTCGAGGGACGCCATCACCTTGATGCGCGAGACCATCGCGGGATGGAGTCCCCGGCGCGGCTCGACCACGTCGCGCAATGCGCCATCCACCCGCAGGCGCACCAGCGCGCGCGACTCGAAGATCTCGAGGTGCACGTCGGAGGCGCCCTCGCGCACCGCCTGGGTGAGGAGCGCGTTGATGAGGCGGATGATCGGCGC
>JANMHV010000450.1:0-10519 GCA_031375445.1 Burkholderiales bacterium
TGGTCGAGCAAATTGGGAAGAGGCAACGACAACCGCCACAAGATCATTTATGGAGTTGAGGGTGATAGCTACGGTAAGGCCTCGGTCATTCTGAGACGACCACGGCAACGCTCTACCGAATAGATGACGAAGGCCGCTTGCAATACCGTTGCAAGCGGCCTTCGCTTTACTGCATGCACCGATACACCTCCGCCAGCGAATGGCTGCGTGAATCGCGCGCCGCCAGCGCCTGCAGTCCCCGCTCCAGTGCGAGCGGGTTGCCTCCTGCCATCTGCCCCACCAACGCCTTGGCCTCATCCGGCTTCAATGCCCGGATGTTGAGCCGCGCGTAGCACCGGCCCGGCCGGATCAGCGCCTCGTCCAGGTCTCCCACGTTCGGGAGGTTGGTCGAGAAGATGATCTTGCGGCCCTGCGCCCGCACGACACCATCGGCGATGGTGAGGAAGCGGTGCAGGTGCTGGTTGCCGTCGGCGCGGGGCTTCAGCATGTGGTCCGCGTCTTCGACGACGAAGGCGTCGTGATAGCCGGTAATGAACTTCACGAACATCTCGTCGTTCTCCATCACCTTCATGTCGCCGGTGTAGAGCGCCTGCGCCGGCTCTCCCTTGCGCGCGGAAAGCGCACCCAGGATCGCGCGGATCAGGCGCGTCTTGCCGGTGCCCGGAGGACCCTGCAGCACCAGCACCGTCTCGGTCGCTTCGATGTAACGCGCGATGAACTGGCGCACGCCGCCCGGGACTTCGGGATAGGCGGCATCCACCAGCTCGTCGTTCGCCAGCTCCTCGATCTCGGCGCTGTCCGTGTCGGTACCGGAACGGAAGTGCCAGTCGATGATGAAGCGCGGCTCGGTGATGAGCACCGGGCCCGCGAGCGCATCCAGCCGCGCGCGCACCTCGTTCGCCCGGGCGACGTCGGTCGCCCAGATGTTGAAGGTGCACGAGCAGTACTCCAGCTTGCGGGTGCCATAGGCGGCGACGAAGATGCCGTCGCCGTCGATCACCAGGCTTTCGAGGTGCATACGCTCAGCGCGCCATGAGGGGTCCAGCGCGATGGCGTCGAAATACGCTTCCAGCTCGACACGTGCCGCCATTCGATGCTGCCGGAAGATGGGATAACGCTTCACGCCCTCGTGCATCGCGCGGGCGGAGCGGTCCTTCACGATCAGGTCCTGGAAGTTTCGACTTCCATACGTCACCTCCACGGACCGGGTTTGCGTGTTCACTGGTTCAGTCCTTTGTCGGTCGTTGGTTGAAACGGCCGACTGGACTTCTCCAGCCGGCCGGCTAGGTTTGGTTCGTTGTGTCTTTCATTCACCCTCTCCCCGGCCCTCCCCCAAGGGGGAGGGAGAGAATTGGAAACCCTCCCCCAAGGGGGAGGGAGATTTTGGTCACTACCCCTTCACGCAGAGGATCTGCTTCAGGGTCGAGACCACGTCCACCAGCTCCGACTGCGCGGCCATCACGGCATCGATGTCCTTGTACGCGGACGGGATCTCGTCGATCACGCCCCCGTCCTTGCGGCATTCCACGCCGGCGGTCTGCAGCTCGAGGTCCTTGCGGGTGAAGCGCTTGCGCGCCGCGGTACGGCTCATCCGGCGCCCGGCCCCATGCGAGCAGGAGCAGTAGGAGTCGGCGTTGCCCTTGCCGCGGACGATGAAGCTCTTCGCCCCCATCGAGCCGGGGATGATCCCCAGCTCACCCGCCCGCGCGCTTACGGCTCCCTTGCGGGTCACCCACACGTTTTCGCCGAAGTGCTCCTCGACGCGAGCGTAGTTGTGGTGGCAGTTGGTCACCTCGCCCAAGAAATTCACCTCGCGGCCGAGGGACTTTTCCATCGCGGCGTGGACCAGCAGGAGCATCAGGTCGCGGTTGAGCGCCGCGTACTCCTGCGCCCAGCCCAGCCCTTCCACGTACGACTCGAACTCGGGCGAGCCCTCATCCAGCCACGCGAGATCGCGATGGGGCAGCTGCCGGTCGACGCGGCCCGCCACCTCCTTCGCCATCTCCATCGCGGCCATGCCGATGGTGTTGCCCACGTTGCGCGATCCGGAGTGCAGCATGATCCAGACCGCGCCAGCTTCATCGAGGCAGACCTCGACGAAGTGGTTGCCACCACCGAGCGATCCCAGCTGGCGCCACATGCGGTCGGCGCTGAAACGCTTGATCACTTCCATGATGCGCAGCTTCGGATACCGCACCTCGAGGTTTGCAAGGCGCGCCGAAAGTGCCAGCGCCTCCTGCGAGCCCTCGGGGCGGAGCGCGTGCTTGTGGAAGTTGAATCCCACCGGCACGTCCCGCTCGATCTGGGCGCGCAGCTTGCCGAGGTTGTGCGGCAGGTCGCCCGCCACGAGGTCGGTCTTCGCGGCGAGCATCCCGCATCCGATGTCGACCCCTACGGCCGCGGGAACGATCGCCGCGCGCGTGGGGATCACGGTACCGACCGTGGCCCCCTTGCCGAAGTGAACGTCCGGCATCACGGCGACGTGGCCGGCAAGGATGGGCAGCCGCGTCACGTTGCGGATCTGCTCGATCGCCTCCTGCTCCAGCTCCAGATCGCCCGTCCAGAGGCGGGCGCCGGGAAGCATGGCTTCGTAGTGCTGTTTCATGTTTTCCCCTCTCTGGGTTGAATTTCAGTTTATGGAAGAACTGCATTTACCTGCGACTGCTGGATGTCCGATCACACTATGGCGCCTTGCGTCATGGGTCCATGACGTGACGCGTCATAGCGCAGACAGGGCATCGTCCTGCACTACGCTGGGGTGAGCAGTGGGAATCGAACCCGACTCCGCCGGGCCCACAACCCGGAGCGCTGCCATTACGCGATGCTCACCGTTGGAACGCTCCCTCCCCGACCGCGCCATTTCCCCCTCCCTTGGGAGGGGGCAGGGGGAGGGAGATCTATCGCGGGCGCAACTTCCCCGCACATGCCCCCGCCGCCAATGCGGCAGGGGCCAAGAATTTGAAGGTACTTCCCGAGTTGTCAAAGAGCGGTGCTGCGGTAGAGCGAAAACAAAAAGCCCGGAGCTCATTCGAGTCTCCGGGCTTCGTGGCAACCACGAATGTGCGACGGCGTTACGCCATCGTCCTCCCGGAAACAAAACGGTCCCCCACCTGTTCGAGCGCGGACGGCGCGAAGCCGTGCGCACGCGTGCAGACGCGTGGATCGTTCAGTCGAAGAATGTGCAGTTCGCGTTTCATTTCCGGTTCAGTGCGTTCGTGTTGCGTTGATGAGGGAGCGGACTTTGCCGTGATGCGCGCATGATGTCAATGGGCGTGATGAATTTTTTTCCGGAAGGAGAATCCAACCTCCATGGAATTCAAGGATTACTACAAGACCCTCGGCGTCGAGCACGACGCTCCTGCCGCCGCGATCAAGAAGGCCTACCGAAAGCTCGCGCGCAAGTACCACCCGGACGTCTCGAAGGAGAAGGACGCCGACGCGCGCATGAAGGAAGTGAACGAGGCCAACGCCGTCCTTTCGGATCCCGAGAAACGCGCGGCCTACGACCAGGCCGGGCGCGGCTACCAGCCGGGCCAGGACTTCCGCCCGCCGCCGGGATGGGACGCGGGCCGCGAATTTTCGGGGCGTGAGTTCTCGACCGGGGAGGCTGCGGACTTCAGCGACTTCTTCAGCCAGATGTTCGGCAGCAGGGGCCAGGGGCGTGGCGCAACCCACGACTTCCAGGCGCCGGGCAACGACGCCCACGCGCGCGTGATGCTCGACATCGAGGACGCCTACGAAGGCGCCACGCGCCAGGTCACGCTGCGCGTCCCCTCCGCCGATGGCCAGGGCCGGACGCGCCTGGAGAACCGCACCCTGAGCGTCAAGATTCCGGCAGGGGTACGCGAGGGCCAGATGATTCGCCTCGCCGGCCAGGGTGGCCCCGGCATCGGCGGCGGCCGTTCCGGCGACTTGCTGCTCGAAGTCCACTTCAATGCGCATCCGCGCTACCGGGCCGAGGGCCGCGACGTCCACGTGCGCCTCCCCGTGGCGCCCTGGGAGGCAGCCCTCGGCGCGGTGATTCCGGTCCAGATTCCCGGCAGCACCTTGCGCGTGCGCGTGCCTGCGGGCGCTCAAGGCGGGCGGCAACTCAGGGTGAAGGGCAAGGGCCTGCCGGCGAAGGAACCGGGAGACCTCTACCTCGACATCGAGGTGGTGCTCCCGCCTGCGGATACGGACGAGAAGAAGGCCTTCTACGAGACGATGTCGCGCGAGTTGGCATTCGACCCGCGCGCGGGAGGTGCATGATGGGCGAACGTGACGTGATCATCGGCATTGCGCTCGAGGAGGCGTGCCTCACGCTGCAGCAATTGGCTGCCACAGGTGCAGTCGATGTCACGTGGGTGCAGCACCGCATCGAGGAAGGCCTGCTCCCCACGGTAGCGGAGTCGGAAGGCGAATGGCGCTTCAGCTCGGCCACCCTTACCCGCGTGCGGCGCATGAGCGGCATCGAGCGCGACTTCGACGCCGCGCCGGAGCTGGCCGCGCTCTTCGCGGACCTGCTCGAGGAACTGGACGAGGCACGCCGGCTCCTTGGCCGGGGTAGCCGTCGATGAATCACCATATCGTGTGTCCGCACTGCATCACCACCAACCGCGTTCCCGCCGACAAGGAAGGAAGTCCCAATTGCGGCAAGTGCCACCAGCCGCTTTTCGGCGGGCCGCTGGCGCTCACCACGGCGACATTCGATGCGCACGTAAGCCGCTCCGACATCCCGGTGCTCGTGGATTTCTGGGCAGAGTGGTGCGGACCCTGCAAGATGATGGCCCCGCAGTTCGCGCAGGCCGCGACGCAGCTCGAGCCACGGGTGCGGGTTGCGAAGGTGGATACCGAGGCGGAGCCACAGCTCGGCGCGCGTTTCGCCATCCGCAGCATTCCCACGTTGGCGCTGTTCAAGGATGGACGCGAAGTGGCGAGGCAGGCGGGTGCGATGGGCTCGGCTGACATCGTGCGGTGGGTGCAGGCGAATTCGTGAGGGCCCCGCGCCTTCGCAAGTTCAAGCGCGTGTCTCCCACCTGGTTCAGTAGTTTTCAGGACGTTGCAGCCAACGGATACTTGCGCTAACTCCTTGCATCGGAGCGGTCAATGGATCGCCGCACATTCCTCCACACCCTTGGTGGCATCGCCGCTGTTCCTGCGGCAGGCTGCGCGTCCCGCCCCGCACCCCAGGAATGCTCGACCGCGCCGGTTATCCAGCGAGTGATCGACGCCCATTGCCACGTCTTCAATGCAGCCGACCTCCAGGTCCACGACTACGTCGAGAAGATCGTGGCTCACGAGAGCCACATCGAGCCCCAGGTCGCGAAGTTCGCGGCGTGGCTCCTCTCCCTGCTGGCTCATCTCGCCGACGACGCGACCCAGGAGGCGGGCGACCTGACCCGGGCTTCGACCCTGGGCGCCTTCCAGGACGGCTCGATACTCGAGCAGCTTCGCCGACAGCGCCGTGACGAGGACGACCGCATCGACGAGGCGCTGACCCTCGAGCTGAACCGGAACCCCGAGTTGCGCGCGGCGGCACTTTCCGCCCGGCAAAGCGCAATGCTCCGGCGCAACCTGCTGCACCTGCCGGCCCTCGAGCTGGGCGTGCCGCTTTCCGTAGGCCAGGTCCGCCGCATGTTCGGCGAGCCCGGGCTGAAAGAGGCCCGCGAGTTCGTGCGCCCGATGTTGCGGCGCCGCGGCTCGAACATCAGCGCCCTCCTTGACGCACACGGCTGCGGCGAAGGCGGAACCTCGGGCCTCTTCCCCGCCCTCGTGGATTTCGACGGCTGGCTCGGCACCGGTCCCACTCGCAGCCGGATCGGCCCCCAAATCGAAGTGATGGGGCTGCTGGCGGACCTGCTGCCTGTCCCGATCCGCACCTACCTGCCCTACAACCCCCTCATCTCGGCGCGGGATCCTGACTATTGGCCGATCCTGCAGAAGGCCGCGGTGCGGCCGCAGTTTGTCGGCTTCAAGCTCTACCCGCCGATGGGGTTCGCGCCCCACGGCAATGCGCTCATCGAGAGCGGCAAGCGCCCCGCAGCCTGGGCAAAGCTCCCGAAGGACGTCCCGGAGAAGCTCGACGCGGCAATGAAGGCTTTCCTTGAGTGGTGCGTAGCCAACGATATTCCCGTGATGGCGCATGGCAATCCCAGCCACGGCGCCGACGACAAGGCCGTCCTGCTCGGATCTCCCAAGCGCTGGCGAGAGGCGATCACGCTCGCGGGCGGAAAGCTGCGATTCTGTGCTGGGCACTTCGGCGGGGAGGTTCCCCGCCCGGGGCGCCCAGACTGGACGCGCGAATGGGCAGAGCTGATGCACGACTTCGAACACACCTACGCCGACCTCAGCTACTGGGATTCCGTGATCGACGGCACGCTGGGCGCCGCGAAACTGGGCAAGCTGCTCATCGATTTCCCGATCCTGCGGCAGCGACTGATGTACGGATCCGACTGGAGCATGTTGGCGCTGGAAGAGAACTGGGAAGCGTACCGCTCGCGCTTCGTCACCACCCTGCAGCCCGTCTTCCGCAACGATATGCCGGCGATCATGGGCCGCAACGCGATCGCGTTCGCCGGCCCTCGATTCAAGCCCTGACCGCGGGGTCGCCCCGCCCCCCGGTGGCGTGCGACACAAGCCCTCACATGGGCTTGAGCGCGCTCTTCTCGTACCAGCCCACGACACTTTCCCCGTCCCACACCAGGCAGATGTGCGGGCCCTGCTTGCAAGCGGTGACGAGCCGCGCACGGAACATCGCGACACATAGCCCGCCCTCGCGCCGCACGCTGTCGTAGACGATGCCGCCCGCGCCCGCCGTGCGCTTCTCCCGCCCGAACACCAGCGACGCCGCGTAACTGTCGGGGCTCATCAGGTCGGGCTTACGGCGCCGACCGTAGCCACGCAGGTCCACCACGTCGGCGCGAATGTCGGCAAGGTAGCTGCGCAGGTCGATCTCGCCGCCGGGCTCCTTCGTTCGCGCTAGAAAGATCCCGCGGTGATAGGCCGATTCGGCGATCGCCGTCGCCATGTCCTTCGCCGCGTAGTAGACGCCATAGGTGCCATCGGAGAAGCGACTGCCCTCGGGGTTGAGGTGCGTGAAAGCCGCCATCACCGGCGTGGTTCCGGGACCCGACACGCGGTCCTCGGGGGGAACGAGCCGCAACTCACCGACCTCGTCACGCAGCCGATCGTTGGTGAGCGCCTCGGCGGCGAACACGAAGTCGAGATCCTCGGGTCGGGCGACGCGGTCGAACAGGCCCACCGGCGGAAAGCGGCTGGGCACCAGGCGATAGCTGGGCGCCCAGCGGATGCGCGCCATTCAGCCTCCGCGCTGCGCGTCGAGGTAGCGGCGCACCTCGTAGAGGTCGGAGACGTTGCCGGACATGAGGCGTTCCAGCGCGCTCGCGCCACCGAACAGAGGGGCCGCGTTCGGCTTGCGCAGCCACCCATCCGCCGATTCCGATGAGGGCAGCAGTATCTGAAGCGCCTTGTAGATGCCGAACACGTAGGAGAGCCGCTCGACGGTGTCCCGCGGCAGGGCGCCGGACTTGCCGTCCTTCCACACGTGGAACGTGGAGCGCGAACGCAGCCCCAGCAACGTCATCGCCTCCCTCGCGGAAAGCTTCCACGCCTCGGCGATGGAGAAGTAGGTGCGCAGCAGGGCCTGGCCGGCCTCGCGAGACTCGAGGTCCGGCGTGGGGCTGGGGATTGCGCTGGAAGCAGGGAGCGCCATGTCCAATAATAGCGCAGTGGTTAATCAATGTCCAGATTTGGACAATGACCTCTCCCCGGCTCCCTCTCCCCCTATTTGTTCTTCTGCGCTTGCTGCAGCATTCGCTCCTCGCGCTCACGCAGCTCCGGCGTCATCTCGGCGCCGAAGTCCTCCATCTCGAATACCTGGCGCAGCTCGATCTCGCACTCCTCTCCGGGGAAGGGGCTCGGGCATTTCTTCGCCCACTGCAACGCTTCCTCGCGCGACTTGACCTTCCACATCCAGAAGCCCGCGACCAGTTCCTTGGTCTCCGCGAACGGTCCATCAATTACGGTCCTGCGATTGTCGGCGCTGAACCTCACGCGCGCACCCTTGCTGCTGGGGTGCAGGCCATCGCCGGCGAGCATGACGCCCGCCTTCACCAGCTCCTCGTTGAACGCCGTCATGTCGGCCAGCAGCTTCGCGTCGGGCATGACGCCCGCTTCCGAGCTCTTCGTCGCCTTCACCATCACCATGAACCTCATTTTCTTCTCCTTCCTGCGTTGATCAAGGATTCGCCTGTTGCGCAGTGCCAGCAGGTCATAAACGGCTGCGACCATGTTTTTCCTCGTGGGGGCGGTCTCACGAGGTAGTCGATCCGGGCGGGGGCATTTCGACAGGGAGCGGGAAATATTCCGCGCATTTTCGCACCCCCGTCGCGAGCCCGCATGCCGGGTAACATCGGAGAGCGAACCGCCACTGCCTCCCCTTCATGTCCCGATCGTCCCCGCTCGACTACTCCTCCCGCCACCGCACCCTCGGCGCCCGCCTGCGCGATGCCCTCCGCATCTCATTTTTCCTCCGGGTCGATGAATCCCGCATGGCGGCCCACTGGGGCGAGTACGTCGCCGCGGCACTCCTCTCCATCGTCGGGCCCACCCTCTATGGCCTTTACACGCAGGGAGGGGAAGGAAAGTGGGACTTGGGCTTCCTCCCCTCGGCGCTCTTCGACCCCTGCCTCGCCGTCGTCGCCGCCGGAATCATCGCGTGGCTGGTGGGCAGGCGCGACTCCGCTCCCCGGATCCTGTTTGCGGCACTCCTCGCCCTCATCGTGATCGACGCCGTCTCGATCGCACTCTGGATGCTCGCCGGCCATGTTTGGGACGGCAAGGTCCCCCCGGCGATCGAGGTCGCCGCTTTCCAGGTGCCCCTGCTGTGGTATCCCCTCGCGGTGGCGCGGTTCGCCTCCCCGATGTCGCCCTCGAAGGCGGGACGCATGCTCGCGATGCTCGCCGCCGTGGCGGTGCTTGCATTGCCGGTGGTCTACCTCCAGCCGGAGCGCAGCCTGTGGGTTCGCGACTGGAGCCGCAACAATGCGATGGATGCCGCGTCGTTCCAGGCGCGGACAGCCGCGGGGCACGAGAACGCGATCAACGCCCAGCCCGGCCTGCTGGCCCGCGAGCTCGAGGCGGTCGCGAAGGAGCGCCCGGGAGTGGTCGACGTCTTCTTCATCGGCATGGCGGGTTACGGCAACCAGGATGTCTTCATGCGGGAGGTCGATGCCGTGACCCGCCTCATGCGCGAGCGCTTCGACGCCGGCGGGCGGGTCATCCGCCTCGTGAACAATCCGAAGACCGTTTACGACACGCCGATCGCGAGCCTTACCCACCTCAAGGCCGCGTTCGCGAGGGTGCGTGAGCAGATGAACACCGAGGAGGACGTGCTGGTCCTCTTTCTCACCTCGCACGGCTCCGAGCAGCATCGCTTCTCGTTGGTGCTCCAGCCGCTGCAATTCAACGAGCTGGATCCGGTGGCGCTGCGCAAGGCGCTCGACGACTCGGGAATCCGCAACCGCGTGGTGGTGGTGTCCGCCTGCTACTCGGGAGGGTTCGTCGAGCCGCTGAAGGACGAGAACACGCTGGTGATCGCCGCCGCCGCGCCGGACCGCAACTCCTTCGGCTGCAGCAACGAAGCGGAGTGGACCTACTTCGGACGCGCCTTCTTCGACGAGGCACTGCGCAAGACCTACTCGTTCGTCGATGCCTTCGAGCTCGCCTTGCCGGTGATCGCCTCGCGCGAGGTGGCGGAGAAGTTCGAGCCGTCGCGGCCGATGATGCATGTTGGGGCGGCGATCAAGGAACGCCTCGCGGCACTCGCGGGCCGGCTTGCGGCATTGCCCCAGGAGACGCGCGCCGCGCCCGCGACTTCTCATCCGCCCACGGGGACGGCGCGCTAGCGGGGTTGACAGGCGAAGGTGTTCGCGGACAACAAGCCCAACATGAACCAGGGCTGGACCGGCACGTTCTCGAAGCTCGAGGAATACCTGCGCACCAGCCCAGGTTGAAAGCTACTTCGCGGCGTTGCCCCGCACAGCGACGTACACGTAGTTGTCCGCTGCGAAATAGGTCTTGCCCACGCGGCGCAGGTCCGCCACGGTGAGCGTCGGCACCTCGGCGAGCGTGCGATCGAACGAGTCGAGGGGCAGGCCGAGGATGTAGTTGCGGCCGTACTCGGCGACGCGCGAGCCGCTGGTCTCGCGGTTGATGCGCGCATTGCCGATGAGGGCGGACTTGGCGCGGGCCACGTCGGCTTCCTGCACGCCCTCGCCTCCGAGCTTGCGCAGTTCCTTCAGCAACGCCGCGCGCGCCTGCTGCTCCTTGGTCGCCTCGCCGGCGAGGTAGCCGATGAAGGCGCCCTGGGTCGCGTAGGAGCGCGGCTGCGCGAAGGTGACGTAGGCGAGGGACTGGCGGCTTCGGAGCTCCTCGAACATCGTGCCGCCGAGGCCCGAGGTCATGGTCTGCAAGAGGCGCAGGGAGCTGTAGTCCGGGTGCGAGGGCGGCACCGTCGGGA
>JANMHV010000472.1:0-13825 GCA_031375445.1 Burkholderiales bacterium
GGGCCGCGCGCCGTCGATGCGCCGGGCAAGGGCTTCATGGGAGGCGAGGAGCCGTTGGATCGCCGCGCGCGTTCCTTCGGCCAATCCGGCCATGAGGCCGCGCGCCTCGCCGAAGGTCGCTTCCATCTCGCGCCCGATCGACGCCTTCCAGGCCGCGAGGTCGGCTTCGGTCACCGGCTCCGGATCGAAGGCCGCGTCGCCGGTCTCGACCGCCAGCGCGTGGTGCAGCTCGGCGACGCGCCGGCCCAGCAGCGCCATACGCCCCAGGTGGAAGCCCGCCACCGCCGAGTCGGCGCTCGGCGCCTCGGGATCGCTCGGGACGGGGTGCGCCAGCATGCGGCCGAGGTGCTCGCAGGTGAGCGACCACAGGTCGCCCTGGTTCGCGACGAAGCGCTGCAGGATCGCGAGCGTCACCGGCTCTTCGCCACCCTCCGGGACGAACTCGGCGGCGCCGAGGATGGGCGCGATGTGCGCGTACGGGGAGCGGTCGGTGAGGAAGCGTCCCATCTCGAGCTCGGGGTTCACGCCCGCGCGCAGGCGCCGGTAGCCCTTGAGGAAGAGGCGGTTGCCGAAGAAGACCGCGGTGTTGCTCTGCTCCAGCGCGGGCGTGCGCACCTCGTCGTCGATGGCGGCGGCCGATTCGCCGTAGAGGTGCGTGGCGGTGAAGCGCAGGCGCCCGCCCGGGACCGCGACTTCCTCGCCGGCGCCCATGGCGCGCGCCACGTCGCGCGCGAAATCGGGATTGGCGAAGGCCGCGTACAGGATGCCCACGCGGTCCTTGAAGCGGATGCGGGTGATGGTGACGGGGCCGTAGCGCTCCATCGGGTCGTGGTCGCGGCTCTCCCAGTCGGCGGCGACGGGCACGAAGTAGCGCTGCACCTCGCCCGCGGCGAGCTTCGCCTCGATGAACGCCATGCGCCATCGCTTCGAGGCGCCCTTCCACGGCACCATCGCCACGACGGCCGCGTCCTCGATGGCGTCGTTCTTCGCCGCGAACCAGCGCCGCCCGCGCAGGTAGGGCAGCAGCACCTCGTCGCGCAGCCGCGCGTGGGGGAAGTGCGCGAAGGCGCGCTCGAACTGGAACGGCTGCACGCGGCCGTCCAGCACCGCGAGCCAGTCGTGCGCCAGCACCACGATGGGCAGCCGGCGCGTCACCAGCCGCTCCTCGTGCCAGGCCGGGGGCTTCACGTCGGCGGCGAGGCGGAAGGCGAGGTAGCCGTGGCCGGGGAGGGTCACGAAGTAGGGAAGCTTGCCGATCGGCGGGAACGGCTCCTCGCCGGTCAGCTCCACCGGCACCCGCGACTCGAAGCGCGCGAGGTCCAGCTCCACCGCCTGCGGGAAGCGCGACAGGTTGGCTACGCACAGCATCACCTCGTCGCCGTGCTCGCGCAGGAACGCCAGCACCTTGCGGTTGCCGGGCTCGAGGAACGAGATGGTGCCGCGTCCGAAGGCGCGATAGCGCCGGCGGGTGGCGATGAGGCGGCGCGTCCAGTGCAGTAGCGAGGACGGGCTCCTCAACTGCGTCTCCACGTTCACCGCCTGGTAGCCGTACTCGGCGTCCATGATCGGCGGCAGGTACAGGCGCTGCGGGTCGGCGCGCGAGAAGCCCGCGTTGCGGTCGGGGCTCCACTGCATGGGAGTCCGCACGCCGTTCCTGTCGCCGAGGTAGATGTTGTCGCCCATGCCGATCTCGTCGCCGTAGTAGAGGATCGGGGCCCCCGGCATCGTCATCAGCAGGAAGGTGATCAGCTCGATCTTCGGGCGGCTGTTCTCCATCAGCGGCGCCAGGCGCCGGCGGATGCCCACGTTAACGCGCATGCGCGGATCGTTGGCGAAGATCCGGTACATGTAGTCGCGCTCGCGGTCGGTGACCATCTCGAGGGTGAGCTCGTCGTGGTTCCTGAGGAAGATCGCCCACTGGCAGTTGGCGGGAATGGGCGGCGTTTGCGCCATGATCTCCACCAGCGGGTAGCGGTCCTCCATCGCGATCGACATGTAGAGGCGCGGCATCATCGGGAAGTGGTAGGCCATGTGGCACTCGTCGCCCTCGCCGAAGTACTGGCGCACGTCCTCGGGCCACATGTTGGCCTCCGCCAGCAGCAGCCTGCCCTGGTGGCTCGCGTCGAGCGCCGCCCGGATCTTCTTGATCACGAGGTGGGTCTCGGGATTGTTCTCGTTGCTGGTGCCCTCGCGCTCGACCAGGTACGGAATCGCGTCGAGGCGGAAGCCGTCGATCCCCATGTCGAGCCAGTAGCGCATGGTGCGGATCACCGCCGCCAGCACCTCGGGGTTGTCGAAGTTGAGATCCGGCTGGTGGCTGAAGAAGCGGTGCCAGTAGTGCTGCTGGGCCACCGGGTCCCACGCCCAGTTGCTGCTCTCGGTGTCGGTGAAGATGATGCGCGTGCCGGCGTACCTGTTCGGGTCGTCGCTCCACACGTACCAGTCGCGCTCGGGCGAGCCCCGCGGCGCGCGGCGCGCGCGCTGGAACCAGGGGTGCTGGTCGGAAGTGTGGTTCACGATCAGCTCGCTGATCACCCGCAAGCCGCGCTCGTGGGCGGCCGCGACCAGCGCCCGCACGTCGTCGGCGGTGCCGTAGGGCGCGTGCACGCCTTCGTAGTCGGCCACGTCGTAGCCGTCGTCCAGCAGCGGGCTGGGATAGAACGGCATCAGCCAGAGCGTATTCACGCCGAGGTCGCGGATGTAGTCGAGCTTCTCCGCGAGGCCCTTGAAGTCGCCGATGCCGTCGCCGTTCGAGTCGAAGAACGCCTTCACGTGCAGCTGGTAGATGATCGCGTCCATGTACCACTGCGGGTCGTCCGCCGCGGCGATCGGGTCGGGGAAGGCGCCGGGCGTGGCTCGCGTATCCATCAACGCAACCCGAGCGTGAAGACGTGGGCGGGGATGCGTCCCGGGTCGAGCATCACGAAGTTGCGCCCGCCGTGCCACTCGTACTTCTCGCCGGTGAGGGCGTCCTCGGCGCGGAAGGCGGCTCCCGGCTCGAGGCCCAGCACCGCGGCATCCACCTCCACCCAGCCGCTCTGCACGCGCTGCGGGTCGAGGTTCACCACCACCAGCACGCGATCGTCGCCCGCCACCTTCGAGTAGGCGATCAGCTGGTCGTTGTCGGTGGCATGGAAGGCGAGGCTCCAGTCCGATTGCAGCGCCGGGTGGGCTCGGCGCACCGCGTTAAGGCGCGTGGCGAGCGGGGCGAGGCTGTCGGGCCGGTCGATCGGCCAGTGGCGCAGCTGGTACTTCTCGGAGTCGAGGTACTCCTCGGAATGCGCGTCGCGCGGCCGGTTCTCGCCCAGCTCGTAGGCGGGCCCGTACATCCCGTAATTGGCGGCGAGGGTGGCGGCGAGCGTGAGCCGCAGGCGAAACGCCGCGAGCGGGGCGTTCTGGAGGTGGTAGGGGAGGATGTCGGGCGTGTTGGGCCAGCAGTTCGGGCGGAAGTACTCGCGCGAGTCCTCCTTCGAGAGCTCGGTGAAGTACTCGGTGAGCTCGGCCTTCGTCATGCGCCAGGTGAAGTAGGTGTACGACTGCGTGAACCCCAGCTTGGCGAGGCGATGCATCACGTGGGGACGGGTGAACGCTTCCGACAGGAAGATCACCTCGGGATGGAGCCGCTTCACCTCCGTGATCGCCCACTCCCAGAACGCGAACGGCTTGGTGTGCGGGTTGTCGACGCGGAAGATCGCCACCCCCTCGCGGACCCAGAACAGGAATACCTCGAGCAGCGCGCGCCACAGGTTCTTCCAGTCGGTGGACTCGAAGTCGAGCGGGTAGATGTCCTGGTACTTCTTCGGCGGGTTCTCGGCGTACTGGATCGAGCCGTCGGGACGCTGCCGGAACCATTGCGGATGCTCGCGCACCCACGGATGGTCGGGCGCGCACTGGAACGCAATGTCGAGGGCGATCTCCATGCCGCGGGCGCGCGCCGCCATGGCGAGGTGGCGGAAATCCGCGTGCGTGCCGAGCTCGGCGAGGATCGCGGTGTGCCCGCCCTCGGCGGCGCCGATGGCCCAGGGGCTGCCGACGTCGCCCGGCTGCGCCACGGTGGCGTTGTTCCTGCCCTTGCGCCTTTCGCGGCCGATCGGGTGGATCGGCGGCAGGTAGAGAACGTCGAACCCCATCGCCGCGATGTCGTCCAGCCGCTCGTCCACGTCCTCGAAGGTGCCGTGGACGCCAGGCACGACAGCGCAGGAGCGGGGGAAGAGCTCGTACCAGGCGCTGAAGCGCGCGCGTTCGCGGTCCACGGTGACGGGAAAGGGCGCGCTCTCGGCCCAGCCGTCGCGCGGCGCGTTGGCGCGGGCGATCTCGTAGAGCGATTCGTCCATGGCGATGGCGCGCAGGCGATCGAGGTCTTCCTCTTCACGCAGGATCTTCGCCCAGGGCTCGAGCCTCGCGCAGCCTTCGGAGTCGCAGCGCTTCGCTGCGGCGTCTACGAGGTCCGCGCCCATGCGCGCGGCGAGCCGCACGTCGTCGGCGTCTACACGGCGGGCGAAGCCGTCGCGCCAGACGGCGAGGTGGTCGACCCACGCGCCGACCGCGTATTCCCAGCGGCCCACGCGATCTACGGCGAAGGTGGCGCTCCAGAGGTCGTTGCCGAGGGATTCCATCGGCGCCTCGCGCCAGGCGATGTCCCCGGGCCGGCGGTAGCGCACCGCGCACGCCACGAGCTCGTGGCCGTGGGCGAAGCAGGCGGCTCGCACCTCGACCTCGTCGCCGACGACGCGCTTCACCGCATGGCGGCCGCCGTCGACCTGGGGCGCCACGCCCTCGACGACCGCGGCCGGAGGGGCGGCGGGGATCACGGCGCGGGCTCCGGCGTGAACACCACTACCGCCAGCGGCGGCAGGGTGAGGCGCAGCGAATGCTCGCGGCCGTGCCACGGCGTGCCGGAGGCCTCGACGCGTCCCAGGTTGCCCACGCCGCTGCCGCCATAGATCGGCGCGTCGCTGTTGAGGATCTCGCGCCACGCGCCCGCGAGCGGCACCCCGACCTGGTAGCCCTCGCGCACCATCGGGGTGAAGTTGCACGCCACCAGCAGCGGCGGTCCCGACTCGGGTCGGCGCAGGAACGTCACGACGCTGTTGTCGCTGTCGTTGCCGTCGATCCATTCGAATCCGTCGGCCTGGAAATCGCGCGAGTGCAGCGCCGGCTGCGCGCGGTAGGCACCATTGAGATCGGCGAGCCAGCGCTGCAGCCCGGAGTGGTCGGCCTCTTGGGTGAGCCACCAGTCGAGCTGGCGGTCGTGGTGCCACTCGCGCCACTGCCCGAACTCGCACCCCATGAAGAGCAGCTTCTTGCCCGGGTGCGTCCACATCCAGCCGGTGAGCAGGCGCACGTTGGCGAACTTCTGCCAGCGGTCGCCGGGCATCTTCGAGAGCAGCGAGCGCTTGCCGTACACCACCTCGTCGTGGGAGATCGGCAGCACGAAGTTCTCCGAGAACGCATACCAGATCGAGAACGTGAGCTCGTTGTGGTGGAAGCGCCGGTGGATCGGGTCGTGGGCGAAATAGTCGAGGGTGTCGTGCATCCACCCCATGTTCCATTTCATCGCGAAGCCCAGTCCCCCGGCGAACACCGGCCGTGACACCGACGGCCACGAGGTCGACTCCTCCGCGATGCAGCATGTATCAGGGAAATCGCGGCCGATGGCGATGTTGAGCTGCTTCAGGAACTCGATCGCCTCCAGGTCCTCCCTGCCGCCGAAGACGTTGGGGATCCACTCGCCGTGCTTGCGCCCGTAGTCGAGGTAGAGCATGGAAGCCACGGCGTCGACCCGGATCCCGTCGAGGTGGTACTCCTCCAGCCAGAAGAGCGCGCTCGAGATCAGGAAGGCGCGGACCTCGTGGCGCCCGTAGTTGAAGATGTTGCTCTTCCACTCCGGGTGGAAGCCGCGCCGCGGGTCGGCATGCTCGTAGAGGTGGGTGCCGTCGAAGCGCGCGAGGCCGTGCTTGTCCTCGGGGAAGTGCGAGGGCACCCAGTCGAGGATCACGCCGATGCCGTGCTGGTGCAGCACGTCGATCAGGTGCTTCAGGTCCTGCGGTGCGCCGTAGCGCGCCGACGGGGCGAAGTAGCCGGTGGTCTGGTAACCCCACGAGCCGTAGAACGGGTGCTCGGTGATCGGCATCAGCTCCACGTGGGTGAAGCCCAGCCAGCGGACGTACTCCGCGAGCGGCTGCGCGATCTCGCGGAAGCTCGGGATCTCGGCTTCACCCGAGCGCCGCCACGACCCCAGGTGCACCTCGTAGACGCTGTGGGGCGCGTCGGGCGCGTTGGATTCGCGGCGCTCGCGCATCCAGTCGCCATCCCGCCACTCGTACTCGAGCGTCCAGGCGCGCGAGCCGGTGCGCGGCGGCACCTCGTTGTAGAAGGCGAACGGGTCGGCCCGGTCCTCGACCTGGCCGTGGGCGGTGGTGATGGCGTACTTGTAGGTCTGGCCGCGGCGGACGTCCTCGACCTCGCCTTCCCAGATGCCGCTGCCGTCCGCGCGGGGCGCCAGGACGTCGGCGCCGCGGCGCCAGCCGTTCCAGTCGCCGATGACCGAGACCGCACGCGCATTCGGCGCCCATACCGCGAAGCGCGCGCCCTCGCCGCCCGGGCCCACGTGGCAACCCATCGTCCGGTACAGCGACGCGTGGGTTCCCTCGCGGAAAAGATAGATGTCCTGCTCGGTCAGCATGTCCATGGGGGGCGCCCGGGCGGGCGCTCAGTGCCGGTGCTGCAGGTTTTGGCCCAGCATCGCCGGGGTGATGAGCGTGATGCCGCGCTCGGTCACGTGGAATCGCTTCGCGTCGGCGGCGCGGTCGTAGCCCGCCACCAGCCCCTCGGGGATGCGGCAGCCCTGGTCGACCACCACGCGCTTCAACTTGGCGCCGCGGCCGATCGTCACCTCCGGCAGGATCACCGCCTCGGTGATCTCGCTGAAGCTGTGCACGCGCACGTTGGAGAAAAGGATCGAGCCGCGCACCACCGAGCCGCTCACGATGCAGCCGCCGGAGACCATGGAATCCATCGCGCAGCCGCGCCGCCCGTCGAGGTCGAAGACGAACTTGGCGGGGGGCAGCTGCTCCTGGTGGGTCCAGATCGGCCACGACTGGTCGTAGAGGTTGAGCGCGGGCGAGACGCGGGTGAGCTCCAGGTTGGCTTCCCAGAAGGCGTCGATGGTGCCCACGTCGCGCCAGTAGGGCAGGCCCTCGTTCAGCTGGGTACAGCTGTCGTGCAGCCGGTGGGCGTAGACGCGCGAGCCGCCCTGGATCATGCGCGGGATGAGGTCGTGGCCGAAGTCGTGGCTCGAGGCCGAGTCGAGGGAATCGGACATCAGCTGGTCGTAGAGGAAGCCGGCGTTGAAGACGTAGATGCCCATGCTGCCGAGACACTCGCCGGGGCGCCCGGGCATCGGCTTGGGCCGCTGCGGCTTCTCCTCGAAGCCCACGATGCGATATCCGGTATCGACTTCCATCACGCCGAGCTGGCCCGCGGCCTCTCCCACGGGCACATCGACGCAGCCCACGGACATGTCCGCCTCGCGCTCCGCGTGCTCGTAGAGCATGCGGGTGTAATCCATCTTGTAGATATGGTCGCCGGCGAGGATCAGCACCAGCTTGGGGGCGTGGCGGCGGATCACCTCGAGGTTCTGGTACACCGCATCGGCGGTGCCCTTGTACCAGTCCGAGGTGCTGCTCTGCTGCGCCGGCAGCAGCTCCACGAACTCGTTGAACCGCCCGTCGAGGAACGACCAGCCGCGCTGCACGTGGTGGATCAGCCCGTGGGACTGGTATTGCGTGGCGATGCCGATGCGGCGAATGCCCGAGTTGAGGCAGTTGGAAAGCGCGAAGTCGATGATCTTGAACTTGCCGCCGAAGGGAACGGCGGGCTTGGCGCGCGATTCCGTGAGGGCCCCGAGCCGCGAGCCGCGGCCTCCCGCCAGCACCAGGGCGAGCGTCTGGCGCGCGAGCTGCGCCATGGTCGAGCGGTCGGAGGCGCGCCCGGGGGCGCGGCGGCGCTCTGACCCTGCCGCCGGGTCGATGCTGGCTGGCCCTCCCATCAAAACGAACCCCGTATTGGTTGTGTTGTGTGGTGTTTCGACCGGTCCGGAAAAGCAAGATTCATGCGGCTGTCGCCGCCAGGCAACATGATGGGGCCGCGCCGCTCAGGCCCGCCGTAGGACCTGTCCTACTTCAGCGCTTTTTTCGCGGCCTGCCGTGCTGGCGGGCTTGGAGAGTCGCACCGGCTGCCTCCCTACACACCGCGATGCCATCCACCCAGCCAGTATGGCAGGAGAGATCGCCGCGGGATCTCGGCTGACGGTCAACGCTCCGCGTGGGGTGCCGTTGTTGCAAGGGCTACCCACAACCCCAAGCCCACAGGAGGCCCCATGCAACTCGATGCCGCACTTCCCATCGTCCGCGCCCTCGCCGATGGCGTGAACCCCGTCACCGGCGAGGCGTACCCCGAGCAAAGCCCGTATGCCGAGCCGCGCACGTTGCGGGCACTCTTCTCCGCCGTGGACCTCATGCAGCGCGAGGTCGAGCGCGAGCGCCGCCGCGAGCGCCTGCCCGCCAACTTCGGCAAGCCCTGGACCGAGGTCGAGGACCATTCGCTGGTGGTGGAATTCGACTCAGGCACGCGCCTTCAGGAAATGGCGCGCAAGCACGAGCGAACGCAAAGCTCCATCCGCCTGCGTCTCGAGAAGCTGGGCAAGATCGAGCCCAACGCCGTGCCGCAATAGGCGGCGCCGCCGGGTTCGGGGGCCGCGGCATGCGGCTCCCGCGGTTCCTTCGCGGGGTGGAACTTGTTACGCTTCGCCCAAGGACGAGGCGCGCCGTTTTCCCCTGCGGCACGGCGCGCTTCGTAGGGAGCCTGGCCCATGGAGCTCGTGCATGCCTCAGGAAGACCACGTCGCCACCCCGGTCTGGGACCTGCCCGTGCGCCTGTTCCATTGGGCGCTGCTGCTGCTGTTCTCGTTCCAGCTGGTCACCGGCGCCATCGGGGGGGAGATGATGGCGGCGCACATGTACTCCGGCTACGGCGTGCTGGGCCTCGTCGCGTTCCGCGTCTACTGGGGCTTCGCGGGCAGCGCCACCGCGCGGTTCCGCAACTTCGTGAAGGGCCCCGCGGCGACGCTGCGCTTCATCCCCAGGCTCTTCTCGCGCCAACCCCTCGACTACACCGGCCACAACCCGGTCGGCGGCTGGATGGTGGTGGCGATGCTCGCGTCCTTCGCGCTGCAGGCCGGCACGGGCCTCTTCGCCAACGACGGCGTGGCCACGGAGGGTCCGTTGGCATCCCTGGTCTCGCTCGACGCTTCCAACCGCCTGGCGCAGGTCCACCGGTGGAACGTGAATGTCCTGATGGTGCTCGCGGGGCTGCATGTCCTGGCGGTGCTCTACCACTGGCTGGTGAGGGGCGAGAGCCTCATCGGCACGATGTTGACGGGAGTGCGACGGGTTTCGACGCAGCCTCCCGACGAAGAGGACGACCCGGTCCCCACCGCGCGCAACGCGGGCGTTGCAGTTGAAACGCCCCCGCGCCCTCCTTTGTGATGGAACACACTGCGCGCGACTGCGGCGAGTGACAGTGGACGGGACCGAAGTCGCATCCCGCCCGGCCCCTGCCGGACGATGAGAACCAATAACGACGGGTGAGGCCAGGGAGCGCGATGGACTGGGGAGGCAATGGGCGAGGTGGAAGGGACCGGACCGTCCCCTGGACGGGCGTCGGCGCTTTCCTGTTGCTGCTAGCCGCGTTTTGCACCGCCCCCGGTGCGCTCGCCATTCCCCCGGAAGCGAAGTACGTGGGCGAGAAGGCCTGCATCAAGTGCCACGACGTCGAGGCCAAGCACTTCGGCCACACCCAGCACGCCAAGGCGTTCCGGCAGAACCCGCGCAACGAGCTCGAGGGACGCGTCTGCGAGGCGTGCCACGGGCCGGGGTCGCTCCACGCCACGCGGGGCAACGAGAAGAATCGCGACTACCTCATCGGCTTCACGCGCGAATGGGGCACCCCGCTCGAGGAGCAGAACGCCCAGTGCCTCACCTGCCACAAAGGCGGCGAGCGCCTGCATTGGTCGGGCTCGGCCCACGACGCGGGCAAGCTCGCATGCTCCGATTGCCACAACGCCATGGCGCGCTTCTCCGCGTCGGGCTTGCTGAAGAGCCCGAGCATCTCCGAGACCTGCCAGACCTGCCACACGCAGCAGCGCGCCGAGTTCCGCAAGCGCTCCCACATGCCCGTGCCCGAGGGCAAGATGAGCTGCACCGATTGCCACAGCCCGCACGGCTCGGTGACGCGCCCGCTGCTGAAGGGCGACAGCGTCAACCAGACCTGCTATGCCTGCCACGCCGAGAAGCGCGGCCCGCTCCTGTGGGAGCACGCCCCGGTGCGCGAGAGCTGCCTCAACTGCCACGCGGCGCACGGTTCCAACCACGACAAGCTGCTGGTCGCCTCGCGCCCCAACCTTTGCCAGCAGTGCCACACCTCGCCCGCGCTCCACGCGGGGCAGCTGTTCCGAAACGACCAGACGGTGCGCTCGTCGGTGCAGGGCGGCACGCCCAGCCCGCGCGCCATCGGCCGCTCGTGCCAGAACTGCCATAGCCAGGTCCACGGCAGCAACCACCCATCCGGGGCGCGATTCCAGCGATGAGGCGCCTTCGCCCTCGTACGCTGGCGCTCTGCCTCGCGCTCGCCGATCCCGCGGCGGCGCTGGCCGACACCCTCGGGCCGGCGCCCGGCAATGCGCTCAATCCCGCGCCGGTGAACCCGGTCACCGCGGGGCGATGGATGGACGAGGAGGGCCTGGGCACCCGCATTCCCGCCGCACGCACGCCGACGGGCCAGCTCTACAACGTGCCGCTCGATCCCGGCAGCGAGGATGAAGAGAAGCGCCGCGCCGGCCCCTGGCGCCTGTGGGGTTTCATCGAGGGCGGCGCCATCGCGGTGCAGGGGGACGGGAACGCCGCGCTCTTCCGCAACTACAAGGACGTTCGCGACGGCGCCTACCTGAACCTCTTCACCCTCGCGGGCGAGCGCCCGGAAACGGCGCGCTACTTCGAGGCCACGGGAGGTGGCGTCGGAATGCGCGATGCGTTCTACCGCATCCAGGCCGGCCGCTACAACGACTGGAAGGTGACGGCGTTCTACGAGGGCGCGCCGCAGACCCTCACCACCACCTACCGCTCGATCTGGAATGGCGTGGGCACCGGCAACTTGGCGCTCAACGCGGGCACGCCCGGCGGCGGCGCCACCGCTGCGGCCACGCAAACCGCGCTCCTCCAGGCCCTCTCCACGGTCGAGAGCTCCGAGCTCGAGATCGTCCGGCGCAAGGCCGGCGTGCGCGTGGACAAGAAGCTCTCCGAATCGTGGCTGGCGTTCGCGAGCTTCACCAGCGAGCACAAGGAGGGCGCACGCCCGCTCGGGGCCGTGTTCGGCGGCGGCGGCGGCGGCGGCAACCTCGAGATCGCCGAGCCCATCGACTACCGCACCCACGAGCTCCTCGCGGGGGTGCGCTTCAGCGACGCCGCGAGCAGCTTCAACCTCGCCGCGTCGGCCTCGTTCTTCAGGAACGACATCGACACACTGGCGTTCCAGAACCCCCTCTTCATCACGCTCAACGGCTCGTCGGGCCTGAGGCCCAACAGCTTCACCCAGGGCCGCTTCGACCTGGTTCCCGACAACGAGCATTACCACTTGAAGGGCGAGTACTCGCGCGCGCTGCCGGATTTCTTCCGCGGCAGCTTCACGGCGTCGGTGGCCCTGGGTTCGATGCGCCAGAACGACCGGCTCGTGGCACCCACCGATTTCTCGCTGGCCGGCGGCACGGTCACCGCGGGCGGCGCCTCGCTCGCCAACGCCTGGAACACGCCCGCGGCGTTGAGCCAGGAATCGGCGAATGCGCGCATCGACACGCGGCTCGTCGACCTGGGGCTTTCGGCGCGGCCGGCCAAGCTCCTCGACGTGAAGGCGAAGCTGCGCTGGTACGAGACCGACAACTCGACCCAGTACGTGTCGTGCAATCCGCTCACCGGCCAGTTCGGCCGCATCCTCAACGACGGCTCGGGGCTGTCGCTGGCGGGCGTCAACACCACCGTCGGAGCCAACCCGGCCGGCACCTCCGCGAATGCCTACAACGCCGTGATGTGCGACCTCACCGCCGCCCGCGCGCTGAACCTGGTGCCCGCCACCGGCAACGTTGCGATCGCGCGCGTGCCCAACGACCACCGCCAGGTGGTCGCGAGCCTCATGGGCGACTACCGCCTTGGGCGCGCCACGAGTGTCAACGCCACCGTGGAGCGCGAGGCGATCCGCCGCGAGCTGCGCGAGCGCGACGAGACGCGGGAGGACAAGCTCAAGCTCGCTTTCGTGGAGCGCGGCGCCATCGACGGCACGCTTCGCCTCTCCTATGAGCACGCGCGGCGCGGCGGCAGCGCGTACCGCGAGAACCCCTATGAGCCCTGGTACAGCGCGAGCCTAGGTCCCGCGCCGGCCACCAACGGGGTCGCGACCCAGAGCTGGTTCAAGGCGATCGGCGGCTTCCGCAGCTTCGACCTCGCCGACCGCAAGCAGGACACGCTGGGCGCCCGCGTGAACTACGCTTTCCTGCCGACGCTCGATGGCGCGATGTCGCTGCAGCTGAAGGACGCCGATTACCTCGCGAGCCTCGGGCGCAGCGGCCGCCAGCGCTCGCGCACCCTCACGTTCGACCTCACTTACCAGGCGGGGTCCGCCGGCGAGCTCTACGCGTTCTATTCCTACCAGGGCGCGACCGGCAACCAGGCCGGCGTCACCCCGAACAGCTGCCTCATCGGGGCGACGTATTACTTCTACAGCGACGGCCAGGTGATCAACGCGACCACCGGCGCCGCCCCTCCCGCCACGCCACCCGGCGCCACCCTCGTCGCCACCCAGGCCGTCACCGGCGGCAACTGGCAGGAAGCTTGCGGCGCCGCCACCGCCACGAGCCCGCTCTTTCCCGACAGCCGCGGGTGGTCCAGCGCCTCGCGCGACCGCAACGACGGCGTCGGATTCGGCTTCAAGTACGACTTCGGCCGCGCCCGGCTCGACGCGAGCTTCACGCGCACCCTCGGGCGCACGCGCCTGGGCTACACGTACACGCCCGCGGCGCTAGGCCTCTCGGCGGCGCAGGCGGCCCTCGCGGGCGACGGGTTTTCCGACATCTTCTTCGCGCAGAACATCGCGATGGCGAGCGTGGTGGTGCCGATCAGCAAGACCTTCTCGGCGCGCCTCCTGGTGCGCCACGAATCCGGGCGGGTGCGCGACTGGCACTACGAGGGGCTCGCGCAGACCCCGATGCCGACCAACAACTCCCTCTACCTGGACTCGGGCCCGCAGGACTACCGGGCCACACTCGTCGGGTTGCTGCTCCAGGTGCGCATATGAAGAAGATCCGGCTGGGTTGGATGCTGCACAGCATCAGCGGCAAGATCCTCGGGGTGCTGCTGCTGGGCATCGCGATGGTGGTGGCCGCGGCGCTCTACGGCTTCGGGGCCGCCCGGGCGGGGCTCGCCACCGTGGCGCGCGTGAACGATACCCTCATCGCCCAGGCGGTCGAGGCGCAGGCGGTCGAGTCGGCGTTCAAGGAGCAGGTGCAGCAGTGGATGAGCGTGCTGGTGCGCGGACATGACTCGGCGGCGCTCGACAAGAGTTGGAAGCAATTCACCTTCCGCGAACGCGAGGTGCGGCGCGGCGCGCAGAAGCTGCGCGAGGCGGTGGAGCTTCCCGCCGCGCGGGAGGTCCTCGACAAGTTCATCGCCGCCCACGTCGAGATGGGCAACAAGTACCGCGCGGCGCTCGAGGCCTACAA
>JANMHV010000164.1:0-28636 GCA_031375445.1 Burkholderiales bacterium
CCTGGTCGTGGGTCACGAAGATGGTGGTGATGCCCAGGCGCTTGTGCAGGCGCAGCAACTCGCGGCGCATCTGCACGCGCAGCTTGGCATCGAGGTTTGAGAGCGGCTCGTCGAGCAGCAGCACCTGGGGCTCGATCGCGAGCGTTCGCGCGAGCGCCACGCGCTGCTGCTGGCCGCCGGAGAGCTGGTTCGGGCGCCGAGTGCCGTAGCCGGTAAGGCCCACCAGCTCCAGCGCTTCCTCGGTGCGCCGGGTGACTTCATCGCGCGGCAATCCGCGCTCCTCGAGGCCGAAGGCCACGTTCTTCGCGACCGTCATGTGGGGCCACAGCGCGTAGTTCTGGAACACCATGCCCACGTTGCGCTTCCACGGCGGCACGCCGGTCACATCGCGCCCGCCGACCCGCAGCTCGCCGGATTGGTGCTGGTTGAAGCCCGCGATGAGGCGCAGCAGCGTGGACTTGCCCGAGCCGGAGGGGCCGAGGAGCGCGAAGAATTCGCCCGGCTCGACCACGAGCGAGATGTCGCGCAGCACCTTGGTGGCGCCGTAGGAGAGCTCGATGTTGCGGGCCTCGACCCTTACCTGTTCCATGTGGTCATCCCAGTTGTGCGGCGGCGGTTGCGGGGATGGCAGGCACGTGCGCCTGCACCGCAGTTGCGGCCGAGCGGCGGTGCATCAGCCAATAGGAGAAGTAGGTGCCCAGGCCCACCAGAACTACCGCGATCACGCCGAGGGCCGCTCCCGGCCCGCGCCCCGCGATGCTCTGCATGTAGAGATAGATGCCGTAGGACATCGGCGCCTGGCTGGCCGACGAGGACAGCACAATGGTGGCCGAGAGCTCGACCGCCGCGGTGATGAAGCTGGTGACGAAGCCGGCCAGGATGCCGCCCGCCATCAGCGGGATCACGATGCGTCGAACGGTGCTCGCCTTCGAGGCTCCCAGGTTCTCCGCCGCTTCCTCGAGCGACACGTGCATCTGCTGCAGCGCCGCCATGCAGGAGCGCAAGGCGTAGGGCAGGCGCCGGACCGCATAGGCGAGCATCAGCGCCACCCATGTGGCCGTGAAAGTGCCCTCGACGAAGGGCAGCTCCAGGCCCTTGAAGGCCCGCAGGTAACCGATGGCCAGCACTACGCCGGGGATCGCCAGCGCCGCCGAGGCGAGCGAATCGAGGGCCTGGCGTCCCGGGAGGCGCGTGCGCAGGATGATGTAGGCGATCGCTGTTCCCAGGACCACGTCGATGAAAGCGGCGAGCCCGCAGTAGAGCAGCGTGTTGCCGATCATGCGCGGGGACTGCGTGAACACGGTGGCGTAGTGCGCGAGGGTGAATCCCTCGGGAAGGACGCTGAAGCTCCACACCTTGGAGAACGACATCAGGAGAATGCCAAGGTGAGGGGAGAGCACCAGCAACAGGATGACGCCGATCCAGCCGTAGGCCGCCACCGCCTGGAAGCCGCGCAGCTCGCGGCGTTGCAGGGAGGTGCCGCCGCGCTGGAGGGTGGAGTAGTCCCGCCCCTTGAGGAGGCGCGCCGACATCCACAGCGCCGCCACCGAGAAGGCGATCATCAGCACGCTGATCACGTACCCGATCGGATCCTCGATGCCCACCGAGGTGATGCGCAGGTACGCCTGGGGCGCCAGCATGTTGGTGGCGCCCAGCACCAGCGGCGTGCCGAGGTCGTCGAACACCTTCACGAACACGAGCGAGGCGCCGGCCACGTACCCCGGCATGGCCAGCGGGAACACGATGCGGCGGAAGAGCCGCCAGCCCGAGGCGCCCAGGTTCTGCGCCGACTCCTCCATGGCGCCGTCGATGTTCTGCATCGCGACCACGAGGTTGAGCAGGATGAAGGGGAAGTAGTGGAGGCTCTCGACGAAGATCACCCCGTTCAATCCCTCCATGAACGGGATGCGGAAACCGAAGGCGTCGTTCAGCAGCAGGTTCACCGACCCCGAGCGGCCGAAGAGGAGCTGCATCGCCACCGCGCCCACGAAGGGCGGCATGATGAGCGGCAGCACCCCGAGGGTCTGGATCAGCACCGCGCCGCGGAACCGGTAGCGCACCGTGAAGTACGCGAGCGGCACCGCGATGAGGGAGGCGAACACCACCGACAGCCCCGCCACGTAGAGGCTGTTCCAGAACGACTCGCGCATCAGCGAGATCTGGAAGAAGGTGACGAAGTGGGCGAACGTGAGCCCCCCATCGCCGCCGGCGAAGGCGGTGTAGACGACGCTGGCGACCGGGTAGGCCAGGAAAGCGACGAGGAACGCCGCGATCGCCAGCGCGATCGCGGCGGTCATCTGGCCGCGGCGGCGAGCTCGGCGGCGCGCAGGTAGTTCGCCTTCGCCTTCGAGCTCCATTCCTCCTCGAGCTGCGTCTTGCGGCGCGTGCCCGCCTCGTCACCCTTCCTGGCGGTGAAGGGCGCGAGGATCGCCTGGTCCTGCGCCTGCTGCGCGGAGACGGGTGAAGTGAAGGCGAGCTTCTTCGCCTCCTCCAGTTGCGCGTTCGCTTTTCCGGCGAGGCGCTTCTCGGCTTCCTGGATCGCCTTGGTGGCGGCCTGCAGCTCCTTGTGGCGGAACGTGATCACCTGGTCGAAGAGCGACGAGACCACGTAGTAGCGCGACTGCGACAGGTTGGAGTCGAAGTTCACCTTGGCCTGGATCGAGCCGCTGAACGGGTTGGGATAACCGGCCGGCGCTTTCGCGTAGGTGGCGGTGGCCACCGGCAGGCGCGAGATCTTCGGGTCGAGCAGCAGCAGCTGGCCTTCCTCCGACAGCGTGTACTGCATGAAGCGCTTGGCCGCCTCGGTGCTCTTCGCTCCGGCCACGACCGCGATGTTCGCGGGGACGATGGCGGTGACGCTCGGGTAGGCGAACTCCGTGGGAAAGCCCGACGCCTTGGCCGCGAGGCCGAAGAAGTCGATCACGATGCCGATGCCGAACTGGCCGTTCTGCACGCCATCGGGCACGCCGAAGCTGCGCTCGGTGATCGAGGCGCAGTTGCCGGCGATCTGCAGGATCTGGGTCCAGCCCTTTTCCCAGCCCTCGCCCTGGAGGATGGTCTCGAAGGTGAGGTGGCTGGTGCCCGAGCGCGAGGGCGAGGAGGTGGCCACGTGGCCATGGTAGATGGGCTTGGTGAGGTCGACCCATTCCTTCGGCACCGGCAGCTTGTTGGCCTGCATGTAGCGCGTGTTCCACATGAAGCCGTACCCCGCGAGCGCCTGGCCGCGGTACATGCCCTCGGGGTCGTTGATCGGGTAGCTGCCGATCTTGTCGGGGATGCCGGAGCTCGGCACGTCCACCTTCTGCAGCAGCTTCTCGGCGGCGAGGACCTCGAAGGCGTCGGGAGCCGAGGCCCAGAAGATCTCGGGGCGGCTGCCGGCGGCCTGCTCGCGAACGTAGGCGATGCCCGCGGAGGTGCCCTTGTTCAGGATCTCCACCTTGTCGTTCGGGTACTTCTTCTCGTAGGCCTTCTTGTAGGCCTCGGTCAGCTCTTTCGGGAACGAGGTCACGACGGCGATGGTGTCGGCCTGCGCGGCGCTTGATAGCATGGCGGCAGCGACCGCGATGACGACGATGCGGCGATTCATGGACTTCCTCCTCCGGTTATTTAAACGAGATCTTCTTGTGCCGACGATTATCCCCATTCCTCCCCGTGCCGTCATGTTCGACCTCGACGGAACGCTCATGGACACTTCCTCCGAGATCGCCATCGCGATCGACCGCACGCTCGCCTCCCTCGGCCTTCCTCCCATCGGCAAGTCGCGTGTCGAGGCGCTGATCGGCCGCGGCACGCGCGTGCTGGTGGAACGCGTCCTGGCCCTTGCCGATGCGCCCGGGGTCGACATCGAGGTCGCGCTGCATCGGTTCGAGGCCGAGTACGAGCGCATCGTCGGCACCGATTCGTCCCTTTACCCGGGGGCCCTGGGCGGCATGCAGCGCTTGCGCGACGCGAACGTGCCGATGGGTGTCGTGACCAACAAGCCGCGGCTCTTCACGCAGCGGCTCCTCGACCAGGCGGGTGCGACTCCCTACCTGGCCGCGGTGGTGGCGGGGGACGATGGCCACACGCGCAAGCCCGCTCCGGACATGCTGCTCGCCGCTTGCGCTCGCATGGGAACCGATCCCGCGGCCACCTTGATGCTGGGGGATTCCGACAACGACGTGGCGGCGGCGCGCGCCGCGGGTTGCCCGGTGTGGTGCGTGCCGTACGGGTACAACGAGGGCAAGGCACCCGAGGCGCTCGCGTGCGACCGGCTGGTCGCGGACATCGGGTCGGCGGCCGACCTGCTGTTGCGCCGGTAGCCCCGGGGCTGGCGGCTGGGCGGTAGCTCGCTCAGAATGGGATCCCCGATTCCGGGGACCCTGGGGAGACAAGATGAAGAACACGATTCGATCGGTGATGGCCGGCGCGCTGGGCACGCTTGCCCTGGCGCTGTGCACGGCAGGCTGGGCGCAGGACTCGGCGGCGCGCAAGGAGCTGCGCCGTGCCGACCTTTCGGGCGCGCCCGGCATGGAAGTCGTGCTGTCGGTCAGCGAGTACAAGCCGGGCGACTCGATCGCGACGCACTTCCACCACGGCGTCGAGGCGGGCTACGTGCTCGAGGGCGGCAAGGTGCAGGTGGCGGGCAAGGACGCGACCGACTTGCCCACGGGCGGCCCGATCATGAACCTGCGCGACGTGAACCACGGCGGCTGGAAGAACGTGGGCACTTCGACGATCAAGCTGCTGACGGTCCACGTCGTGGACAAGGGCAAGCCGCTGTACGACGAGTCGAAGAAGTAGCCGCGTCGCGACGCTTGCGCGGCTACCCCAGGTAAGCGCCGCCGTTCACGTGCCACTCCTGGCCGGTCACGTAGCGGCCGGCGGGGCCGCAGAGGAAGCGCACCACCGCGGCCACCTCCGCGGGCTCGCCGCGGCGCCCGAGGAGGTTCACGTGCGCGTGCGCGCTTTTCGCGCCGCTCGAGGCGCCGCGCACCGTGTCGATCAGGCCCGGCACGACGGTGTTCACGGTGATGCCGTCGGGAGCGAGGTCGTGGGCGAGGGCGCGCGCGAGGCCCACCAGGCCCAGCTTCGCGGCGATCACGTGGGGGCGCCCGGCGGCACCCGTGTGCCCCGACATGCCGCCGATGTTCACGATCGCGCCGCCCTGGCTCGCGCGGAGCGGCTCGAGCGCCGCGCGGGTACAGATGAATGCGCCGTCCAGTATGACGCCGGTCACCGCGCGCCACCGGGCGAGGTCGATCGCGTCGATCGACGTCACGTCGCGGACCGCCGCGTTGTTGACCAGGATGTCGAGGCGGCCGAAGCGCCGGGTCGCGGCCGCCACCATGGCCTTCACCGCCGCCTCGTCGGTCACGTCGGCCAGCACGCAGAGCGCCTGGCCTCCGGCACGTTCGATCTCGGCCGTCACCGCCTCGGCTTCCGCGCGCGCGGCGCGCGTATTGACCACCACGGCGGCGCCGGCGCTCGCGAGCTCGAGGGCGATCGAGCGTCCGATGTTGCGCGCGGCGCCAGTCACCAGCGCGACGCGTCCTTCCAGCTCCCGGCTTTTGGAACCACCCATGGGCGTCATCCCCTGAAAGGCGAGAGGTCGAGGCGCGGCGCCCCGAACGCCGCGCCGGCGAAATCGAGCCAGCGCCGCGTGCGCTCGTCGTCCCACCCGCCGTAGGCGCAGTTGTCGCGGAACTTGGCGTCGATCTCCCCGGGCGCCAGCGGCTCGCTGCGACCGCCGCGGAAGTGCGGCTGGCGCTCCTCGAGCACGGAGCCGCCCTCGAGGGTGACGCGCACGTGCCCGGTAAAGGCCGCGGGGTACGGGTTGGCGGGATCGACGCGGTAGCCCACCTTCGCCGCCAGCCCGAGTAGCCGTGCGTCGCGCACGTTGGCTTCGGTGAAGGCATCGAGGCCGACGGCGCCGCGCGCCAGGCCGTAGGCGACGCAGTAGGGCACGCTGAACTTCGCGGCATAGGGATTGGGCGGAAGCCGCTTGCCCGCCAGCGGCTCCCACAGGCGGTGCACGATGCCCTCGGCGGTGTCGCATTCGATCGCGCGCACGCGCCGCAATCCATCGGGCGTCGCCGCGAGCCGCACGGAGAGGCGCCGGGCGCAGTCGATGTAGGGATGGATCATGGTGCCGCAGGCATACGGCTTGAAGGCGATCGTCTCCATCAGCCACTCCTCGCCAAAGCCGTCGAGCAACCGGGACCAATCGCCCTCGAGCGTGTTGGCGAACCCGTGCAGGAAGCCGTGCGTGCCTTCCCACACCGTGCGCGGGCCGAGGAAGCCGGCGCGAGCCAGGCCCACCGCCCGCAGCCCCGCCTGTGCCGCCCAGCCCGGATGCATCCGCTTGGTCCAGCTGCCCTCGGCGAGATACTCGATGATGCCGCCCGCCATCGAGCCCGCGATCCCCTGCGCGGCGGCAAAGGTTGCCGCATCCACGCGCAGGGCTGCGGCCACCCCGGCGGCAGCACCCATGGCGCCCAACACCGCCGTGGGATGGAACCCGGCCTTGTGGATGCGCTTGGGCGCCACCAGCCCGCCGCGGCACATCACCTCCGCGCCCACCGCCATGCCGAGCAGCAGGTCGGGGCCGGGAATCCCGTGGCGTTCCGTGGCCGCGAGCAGCGCCGGCACGATCACCACGCCCGCGTGCACCGGGCCGCCCTCGAAGGTGTCGTCGAAGTCCTCCCCATGGGCGGCGGTGCCGTTCACGAACGCGGCGCCCGCCATGTCGATGCCGTCAGGATGCCCGAGCGCGGTGCAGGCGCCCTGGCCGTCCCAGCCCTGGAGCGCCGCGGTGACGTAGCCCTCGCGGCGCGCCGCGACGCAGAGCCCGCCGATGTCGACCAGCATGTTGCGGCAGGCCTCGCGCACGCTGTCCGGCAGCGCCGAAGCGCGCGCGCGCTCCACGGCGCGGGCCAGCTCCTCGGCGACGATCGGGGCGGTCACCGTGTTGTCCCCGGGTTCATGCGGGCGCGACCGTGGCGGATCGCCGGGTCAGGAACTCGCGCCGCAACGAGAAGGCGACGATCGCCGCGGCGATCACGAGCAGCGTGACCGAGATCGCATCGCCCACGAAGATGCGCCAGTCGCCGCCGGAGATCACGAGCGCGCGGCGGAAATTGGACTCCACCATGAATCCCAGGACCACGCCCAGGACCATCGGAAGCTGAGGCACGCCGAACCAGCGCATCGCGTAGCCCAGCAGGCCGAAGCCGAGCGTGAGCCCCACGTCGAAGAAGCTCTGCTCCATCGCGTAGATGCCGGTGAACACCAGGGCGAAGATGAAGGCCATCAGGTACGGCTTGGGGCGGTTCACCAGCCACAGGCACGGCGTGAGGATGATGAGCCCCAGCACCACCATCGCGATGTTGGCCACGAAGAGGCCGCCGTAGAGCCCATAGACCACCTCGGGGTTCTTCTCGAACAGCATCGGCCCCGGCGTGAGGCCGTGCAGCAGCAGCCCGCCGAGGAGGATCGCCGCCGAGTTGGAGCCGGGGATGCCGAGCCCCAGCAGCGGCACCAGCGCCGTGCCGGTCACCACGTTGTTGGCGCACTCGGGTGCCGCGACACCCTCGATCGAGCCATGCCCGAATTCCTCGGGATGGCGCGACCAGCGCTTCGCCTCGTTGTAGGCGATGAAGGCGGCGACGGTGCCGCCGGCGCCGGGCGTGGCGCCCTCGAAGGTGCCGACCGCGCAGCCGATCGCGTGGGGACGGGCCATGCGCTTCCATACCGCCCAGCCCGGCAGCTTGAGGCGGGCGGTCACGCCATCGGCCTTCGCCCAGGCGGGCTCGATCACCTGCGCCATCAGCTCGGTCACCGCGAAGAGGCCCACCATCGCCAGGATCGGGCGGATGCCGCCCAGCAAGTCGGGCGAGTCGAAGGTGAAGCGCGAAACGCCCGAGACCGGGTCGGTGCCCACCGTTGCGACCAGGAAGCCGAGGACGCCGGCGAAGAGGCCCTTCAGCAGCGACTTGCCCGAAAGCCCCGCGATGACCGACAGGCCCAGGACGCCCAGCGCGAAATACGCCGGCGGCGTGAACGAGAGCGCGAAGCGGGCGAGGGGCCCGGTGGCGACCATCAGCACCAGCAGGCCGAAGAGGCCGCCCACCAATCCCGACATGAGCGATATGCCGAGGGCCTCGCCGCCGCGTCCCTGGCGGTTCATCTCGTAGCCGTCGAGCACGGTTGCCGCGGCCGAGTTCGTGCCCGGCGTGCGGATCAGGATCGCGGGAATCGAGCCACCGTATTCGGCACCCACGTACACCGCGGCCAGCAAGATGATCGCGGTCGGGGCGTCCATGCCGTACGTGAAGGGCAGCAACAGCGCCATCGCGATCGAGGGCGAGATGCCCGGCAGCGCGCCTCCGATGATCCCCCAGAGCACGCCCGCGAATGCGGCGGGGATCGCCCATCCCGTGGTGAGCACCTTCCAGGCGATCGCCACCTCGCTCATGGCAGCAGCCGCATCCACAGGCCGGCAGGCATGGATACGTTGAGCGCCTTGGCGAAGAGGGCCCAGAGCGCCACGGCGCCGCCGAGGGCCACGGCCGCGAGCCGGAGCTCCACCTTCGCCCCGTAGTAGGCGGCGGTCGCGATGATGAGGAGGAACGTGGTGGCGATGTAGCCGGCGGCCGGGGCGACCAGGATCGCGGCGAATCCGATCGCCACGACGCCCAAGGCGCGCGCGTGCTGCGAGGCGGTCGTGCCATCGTCGTCGCCGGCGGCGGTACGCGCGAGCAGCGCCCGCACCAGTATCAGGGCCGAGACCGCGGCGAGCAGGGCGGCGAGCCCGCGCGGCATGCCCCCTGCCCCGACCTCGTCGGAGAGCAGGCTGCGCGGGATGCGGCCCGCGGCGAACCACACCGCGGTGGCGAGCGCGAGGCCTGCCACGCCGCAGGCAATGTCCCGTGACAAGGCGGCTATTTCGCCACGCCCAGCTCGCGCAGCGAGCTCTGGACCTCGGTGGCGAAGGTTGCCGTGAAAGCGCGCGCCTCGGCCGCGCCCATGGGCGCGGGGATGAGGCCCTCCCTCTGGTATTCCTTCTGGTACGCGGGATCCGCCAGCACCGCCTGGATGCCCGCTTCCCAAGCGCGCAGCACTTCCGGGGGCAGGCTCTTCGGCCCGGCCAGGCCGCGGAACTTGGTGACGACGAGGTCGATGCCCTGCTCCTTCGCCGTCGGCACGTCGGGAAGGGTCGCAACGCGCTTGTCGGTCAGCACCGCGAGGATGCGCACCTGCTTCGATTCGATCTGCGAGACCAACTCCTGCACCTCGCCGATGCCGAGGTCGTAGGTGCCGTTCAGCACGTTCAGCAACTGGTCGCGGCCCCCCTCGTGGCTCACCACCACCGCCTTGGCGCCGGTGGCGCGGTTCAGCCGCTCCATGGCGATGCGCTCGAGCGATGCCGGGTTCGAGGCGCCCCAGCGCGCGCGTCCGCTCTTCTTCGCGTCGGCCACCGCTTCGGCGAGCGAGCGATGGGGCGATTGGGTTCGCGTGTAGATCACCTCGGGGTCGTAGAACACCGTCGCAACGGGGGCGAGAGAGTCGTAGCCGTGGGACGGCTTGCTGAGGAAAGAGGTCTGGATATAGGTGGGCGTGGTGACGTAAAGCACCGAGCCGTCGGCCGGGGCCTGGGCCACGCGCGCCATCGCGCGGGCGCCGCTGCCACCGCTCACGTTCTCCACCGCGAACGTCACGCCCATCTTCGGCGCCAGGTACTTCACCAGGGTGCGCACGAACACGTCGCTGCCGCCCCCCGGGCTCGAATGGGTCACGAGCGTCACGTTCTTCACCGGGTATGGGACCTGGGCCGTGGCGAGTGGGGCGGTGGCTGCGAGCAGGAGTGCCGCGAAGGTGCGAAGGGGTCGGTTCATGGGTGATGTCCTGGTGGTCATGATTTCTCTTTCAGCGCGCCGTTACACGCGCTCGATCGCGAGCGCGATCCCTTGGCCCACGCCGATGCACATGGTGCAGAGCGCATAACGTCCGTTGCGCCGGCCGAGCTCGTACATGGCGGTGGCGACGAGCCGCGCGCCCGAGGCGCCGAGGGGGTGCCCGAGCGCGATCGCGCCGCCGTTGGGATTCACGGGGGGCGCATCGTCGGCCACACCCAGCTCGCGCAGCGTGGCGAGCGCCTGCGCGGCGAAGGCTTCGTTCAGCTCGATCACGTCCATCTGGTCGGCGCGCAGCTTGAGGCGCTCGAGGAGCTTCTTCGAGGCCGGCGCGGGGCCGATTCCCATCACGCGCGGCGCCACGCCGGCCGCGGCCATGCCGAGGATGCGCGCGCGCGGGGTAAGGCCATGGCGCTTCGCCGCTTCCTCACTCGCGACGATCGTGGCGCAGGCGCCGTCGTTCACGCCCGACGCGTTGCCCGCGGTGACCGTGCCGCCCTCGCGCACGATGGGCTTGAGTTTCGCGAGCGCCTCCAGCGAGGTAGAGCGCGGGTGCTCATCGCGATCGACCACGGTGGACTCGCCCTTTTTCCCTTTCAACGTCACGGCGACGATCTCGTTGGCGAGGGCGCCGCTTTCCTGGCCCGCGAGCGCCCGTTGCTGGGACCGCAGCGCGAAGGCGTCCTGGTCATCGCGCGACACGTTGAAATCCGTGGCGACGTTCTCGGCGGTCTCCGGCATCTGGTCCACACCGTAGAGCGCCTTCATCCGCGGGTTGATGAAACGCCAGCCGATGGTGGTGTCGTACACCGCGTTCACGCGCGAGAAGGCGCTATCCGCCTTGGGCATCACGAAGGGCGCGCGCGACATGCTTTCCACGCCACCGGCGATGCCGATCGCCGACTCGCCGGCGCGGATCGCGCGGGCGAGCTGTCCGATGGCCTCCATGCCCGAGCCGCACAGCCGGTTCACAGTCGCGGCGGGTACGTCGACGGGAATGCCGGCGAGCAGCAACGCCATGCGCGCCACGTTGCGGTTGTCCTCGCCCGCCTGGTTGGCGCAGCCGTAGAGCACGTCGTCCAGTGCCGCCCAGTCCACCATCGGGTTGCGGCGCATGAGCTCCGCGATGGGGATCGCGCCGAGGTCGTCGGTGCGCACGGAGGAAAGCGCGCCGCCGAAGCGGCCGATGGGGGTGCGGATGGCGTCGCAGATGAAGGCTTCGGTCATGGGGTCGTGGGGGCCAGGTTGGCGGCGCGCGCGAGCGGCACGCCGGTGAGCTGCTGCAGCTCGTCGAAGGAAAGGCCGTCGGCGATGTCGACAACCACAAGGCCGCGAGGTGTCACGTCGATCACCGCTAGGTCGGTGAAGATGCGCGACACGCACCCCACTGCGGTGAGCGGATAGGTGCACTTCGGGACGATCTTGCTCTCGCCGGCCTTGGTGAGGTGCTCCATCATCACGTAGACATTGCGCGCTCCGATGGCGAGGTCCATGGCGCCCCCGACCGCGGGAATCGCGCCCGGCGCGCCGGTGTGCCAGTTGGCGAGGTCTCCGGCCGCGGAAACCTGGAAGGCCCCCAGCACGCAGAAGTCGAGGTGGCCGCCGCGCATCATCGCGAACGAATCGGCGTGGTGGAAGTACGACGCGCCTGGCAGGGCGGTGACGGGTTGCTTGCCCGCGTTGATGACGTCGGGATCCTCCTGCCCGGGCTTGGGCGCCGGCCCCATGCCCAGCAGGCCGTTCTCCGTGTGCAGGATGATCTCCCGGTCGCGCGGGATGTGGTTGGCCACGAGCGTCGGCAGCCCGATGCCCAGGTTCACGTAGGCGCCCTCGGGGAAGTCGCTTGCCACCCGGGCCGCCATCTCGTCGCGCGAAAATTTCGACATCGGTTCCTCAGGCCTCGGCTTGCGCCGGGGTGGAAACATCGGAACGCACCACGAGCACCCGGTTCACGAAAATGCCCGGCGTGACCACGGCCTCCGGGTCGAGCGCGCCCAGCGGCTCGAAGTGCTGCACCTGCGCCACCGTGCAGCGCGCCGCCGAGGCCATGATGGGGCCGAAGTTGCGCGCCGTCTTGCGATACGTGAGGTTACCCCAGCGGTCGGCGCGCAACGCCTTGATCAGCGCGAAGTCGGCGTGGATCGGGCGCTCGAACACGTACTGGCGCCCATCGATCTCGCGGGTCTCCTTGCCTTCGGCGAGCTGCGTGCCGTAACCGGTCGGCGTGAAGAAGCCGCCGATGCCCGCGCCCGCGGCGCGAATCCGCTCGGCCAGGTTGCCCTGGGGCACCAGCTCGAGCTCGATCGCTCCCTCCTTGTAGAGCTTGTCGAAGTGCCACGAATCGACCTGGCGCGGAAACGAGCAGATGATCTTGCGCACGCGGCGCTCCTTGAGGAGCAGGGCGAGACCGGAGTCCGCGTTGCCGGCGTTGTTGTTCACGATGGTGAGGTCGCGCGCGCCGTGCCGGATGAGGGCGTCGATCAGATCGCCGGGCATGCCGGCGTTGCCGAAGCCGCCGATCATGATGGTCATCGCGTCGGTCACGCCGGCGAGCGCCGCATCGGCCGAGGCGACACGTTTGTCGATCATTCCTGACCTTCCTCGCAGTTGGTTCTTCGATGCGGAATGGCGTTCCTTCCGCGAACTCCAATGTTATTCTGAAACGACCCGACGAGGAGAGCAGGAAATGGCGGAAGACGAGAAGAAGGGCGGCCTCGCCCGGCGCGACTTCCTCAAGGGAGCCGCGGCGAGCGTCGGGGCCACTGCCGCGGGCGCGGTGCTGGCGCAATCGACGCCGGAAGCGGGGCGGGGTCGCGCGGCCGCGCAAGTCGCCCCGGCAAAGTTGGGGGAGCCGGCTCGCAAGGACAAGCCGCTGCCGGGCGACATCGTGATCGAACGCCCCGGCTCCGATTTCATGCTCGATGTCATCAAGTCGCTCGACCTCGAGTACATGGCGACCAACCCCGCCTCCAGCTTCCGCAGCCTGCAGGAGTCGCTGGTGAACTACGGCGGCAACCGGAAGCCCGAGCTCCTCACCTGCATGCACGAGGAGGCCGCGGTGGCGATCGCCCATGGGTATGCGAAGGCTGCGGGCAAGCCGATGGGCGCCATGGTCGCCGGAAGCGTCGGCTTGCAGCATGCCGCGATGGCGATCTACAACGCGTGGGTGGACCGCGTGCCGGTGATGATCTTCGCGGGCAACGGCCTGGACGTGGGCAAGCGGCGCCCGGGCACGGAGTGGAACCATTCGGTGCAGGACCCCGCGTCGCTCGTGCGCGACTTCGTGAAGTGGGACGACTACCCGGTGTCGCTGCAGCATTTCGCCGAGTCGACGGTGCGCGCCTACAAGATCGCGATGACGCCGCCCATGGAGCCGGTGCTCATCGGCCTGGACATCGACCTGCAGGAAGAGGCGATCCACGAGGAGGGCCTGCGCATCCCGAAGTTCGCGCGCTCGCGCCCCGCGCAGGGCGATCGCGCCGCGCTCGCCGAGGCTGCGAAGTGGCTCGCCGGCGCCGAGAACCCGGTGATCATCGTGGATCGCGCGGTGCGAAACCAGGACGGCGTGAAGCTGATGGTGGAGCTGGCCGAATCGCTGCACGCGCCGGTCGTGGACCTCGGCGGTCGCATGAACTTCCCGATGACGCATCCCTTGTCGCACAACGAGTCGCGACGGGCCCTGGTACGCGAGGCCGATGTGGTCCTGCTGCTGGAGGTGGGCGATCCGTGGGCGCAGTTCAACTCGCTGTCGGATCCGCACAAGGAGATGCGGCATGTCGGCAGGAAGGGCGTTCGCATCGTGAACATCTCGATGCAGGACGTCTACATCCGCTCCAATTACCAGGACCACCAGCGCTACATGCCCGTGGACCTCGCGATCAACGGCGATGCGCAGGCGAGCCTTCCGGCCCTGATCGAGGAGATTCGCAAGGCCGTGGGTGACGATCGCCGGCGCGCGTTTACCGCCCGTGGCGAGAAGCTGAAGGAGGCCTACGCGAAGGAAAAGCGCCGCGCCCGCGAGGAGGCCGCGCACGGGTGGGACCTCACCCCTATCACCACCGCGCGGCTTGCCGCGGAGACCTGGAACGCCGTGAAGGCCGAGCCGTGGTCGCTCGCGGTGAGCGACCGCATCCCGTGGGCGCGCCGCCTGTGGCCCGCGACCGACTACCACCACATGCTCGGCGGGTCGGGCGCGCAGGGCGTGGGCTACGCCGCGCCGGCCGCTCTCGGCGTGGCGCTCGCCAACAAGGCGAAGGGGCTCTTCACCGTGACCTTCCAGCCGGACGGCGACCTCATGTACTCACCGGGCGTGCTCTGGACCGCGGCGCACCACAAGATCCCGGTGCTCTACGTGATGCACAACAACCGCGCCTATCACCAGGAGATCATGCACCTGCAGCGCATGGCCGCACTCCACAACCGCCGTCCCGACACGGCGTGGGTCGGCAACATCATCGACAAACCGGCGATCGACTACGCGATGCTCGCGCGCGCGCAAGGGGTGTGGGCCGAAGGACCGGTCACCGATCCGGGAAAGCTGGGCGCAGCACTTCGCCGCGCCGTGGAAGTGGTCAAGGGCGGCGAGCCCGCGCTGGTCGACGTCGTGTGCCAGGGGAGGTGACGATGCCCATCTTGCGCAACCTCGTCGTGGCGGCGGTATTTTGCGGCGCACCCTTCGTCGCGGCCCAGGCGCCCGCCGGTGATGCCGCCCGTGGCGAGTCGGCCTATATGAAGAACTGGTGCCACACGTGCCATGGCACGGTGGGCCAGGGCGGGGACCGGGGCTCCGGCCCGCGGATCGCCTACGACCTCTGGCCCTACGAGGCCTTCGCGCAGCAGGTGCGACGTCCTCGCGAGGTGATGCCGCGTTATCCCGCCCAGTTCCTCCCGGACTCGGAGCTCGCCGACATCTACGCCTACGTTGCCGCCGCTCCGCGGGGGCGCAAGGCCGCCGACATTCCGGAGCTGCGCTAGTCGTCGTCGGGCGGGGCGCTCGGCGTGGCGCTGCCGCGCGCGTGGTTTCGCTCGAGAATCGACACCGCGCCGCCCGCCAGCAGGAAGGCGCCGGTGGCCCAGAACACCGGCAGGAGCCCGAAGGCAGTGCCCATCGCGCCGAAGGCGAGGGGCACCACGATCTGTGTCAGCTTGTTGGCGGTGAGGCGCAGGCCCAGCGCCTCGCCGGTGCGGCCGGGCGGCGCATGGTTGTAGGTGAGGATGATGGTGAGGGGCTGCGCGCATCCCAATCCCACCCCCAGCAGGAAGGCTATGCCCCCGAGCAGGACCGCGTGGGACACGAAGGGCACAAGGAGATATGTGGCCCCCGCCACGAACAGCGACGCGGTGAGGACCCCGATCTCGCCAAGTCGGCGCGTGGCGCGGGGCATGCCCAGGCGCACCAGGAATGCCGCTACCGCATAACAGGACATCACCATGCCGATGGCGGAAGGCGACAGGTCGATCGAGCGCCCGTACACCGGGAAGTAGAACGTGAAGAGCTCGATGCCGGTGAGCGTCACTCCGCTCATGACGAGGGTGCGCATGAGGCCTGGATCGCGCAGCAGCGCGAGCGAGCCGCCCGTTCCCTCCGGAGGGGAGTGCGAGGTGCGCGCCGGGATGATGCCGGGCCGGACCAGCAGCAGCGCGGCCGGCGAGATCGCGATCGCCGCGAGCAGCGCGTGGGTGGGAGCGAAGCCCCAGGCGTCGATCGAGATCCCACCAAGGGAAGGCCCGACGAATGCGCCGATCGATGCACCCAGGGAGAAGGTGGCGAAGTTGCGCGTGCGCGCTTCGCCGTCGCCGAAGCCACCGATCAGGTTGTGGATCGAGACATGGAAGAAGATGTGGCCCAGGCCCACCAGCGCGGCGGCAGCCACCAGCCCCGCCAGGCCGGGCAGCACCAGCGGTACCAGCAGCCCCGCCGAGATCACGGCGGCCCCGCCCAGGATCGGGCGCTTCACCCCGATGCGGTCGGAAACCTTGCCCGCATAAACCGCGAGCAGCAGCGGGAATGCGGCGAATGTGGCCGCGATCACGCCCACCTGAAGTGGCGTGGCGCCACCGTCGAGGGCGCTGAGCGAGATGAGGATCTTGGCGCCCCGCATCGCGATGCCCTGGAGCACGGACAGCAACACCACCAGGTAGACCGTCACGCCTTGGTTCCAAATAGGGGAACGCAGTTCCATTCCATGCGGCCGAGTATACTGGAGCCCCTTTTGCGCATCGGCACTCCATGGCGGTCGGACGCAACGATCCGTGTCCCTGCGGCAGTGGCGCCAAGTTCAAGAAATGCCACGGCGCGGTGGTCCCGATAGCCGCCGCGTCCGCGCGCGCGTGCGGCACCTGCACCGCCTGCTGCGACGGTTGGGTGACCGGCACCATCCGCGATCACCCGATGTACCCCGGCCAGCCGTGCCACTTCAGGGGTGAAGGCTGCTGCGCGATCTACGACGAGCGCCCCAAGTATCCGTGTCGTGACTTCATGTGCGGCTGGATCCAGCCGGGAAGCCCGTTTCCCGACGAGTTTCGCCCGGACCGCCTGGGTGTCTTGATGATCCAGGTTCGCTGGCGCGGCCGCGAGGCCTACATCCTGACCCATGCGGGGCGTGACCCGGATGCGGAATTGCTTGCCTGGATGGAGGACTTCAGCCTGCGTACCGGCCGCCCGTTCTTCTACGAGTTGGGTGGCGAGCGCTTCGGATTCGGCCCGCCGGAGTTCCAGGAGGAAATGGCGCAGAAGGTGGCGCGGGGCGAGCGGCTCTGGGGACACGCGGCCGGCAGCCGCTGATCAGTCGAAGTAGCCCGACTCGATGAAGCGCAGCCACAGGCTGCCGACCACCTTGATGTGGCCCGGGGCGTAGAGATAGTGTGGAAAATCCTCGACCCGGCCTACCCGGTATTTTCGTGCGTACGGCTCCATCACCTCACGGTGGGCGTCCACGGTCTTCGGCGGGATCGCCTCGTCCCGGGTGCCGTTGAGATCGAGGACCGCCACACGCTTCAGCTCGGCCGGAGGAAAGCTCGGCTCCATCATGCCGCGCACGAACTGCGCCATTCCGTCCTCGCGGTAGGAAGCCGGAAGGAAATCGGACAACCACAGGCGCATCGCCACGTCGGCGAGGGCGGCCGCGCCGAACTGCATCATCGGATCTTCGCCGCTCTTGAAGCGCGGCGCCTTCCGTGCATTTTTCCACCAGGCGGCGCGCGTCGCCTCGTCCAGCCCGCGCGTGTAGAACGTGAAGTCGTCCAGGCCCCGTTCCCGCAGGCGCAGCGCCGACTGTGCGTAGGGCTGCCGGAAGTCGCCCGATTTCGCGCGCCTGAAAAGGTAGGCGAGTCCCGTGCTGCTGGTGCCCCATCCGAGGTAGCCATCGGGCGGGAGTTGCCGCGCGAGCGGGTACAGGAAGGCCCCGCCGGTAGACATCCCCCAATACAACAGATACGACTGCGCCCGCCCGGCCGCGGGCACCACGTGCTCGATGGCGCGGCGATAACCTTCGATGTACGTCTGGGGAGTGGCGGCCAGCATCTCGCGGTAGAGCTGCGTGCCTTCCTTCGGCACCCGGTAGATGGCGCTGTCACCGCTGGTGGCGCCCTGCACGCCCGAACTCTTCACCTCGTATTCGGTGGCGGGCCAGTGCGCTTTCTGCTTCCGGCTGAAGATCGGCATGCGCGTTTCCAGCGGGACGTCCTCCCACGAACCGGTGCCGTCACGGGCGAGGAAATTCCAGCGGCCCACGCGGGTGAGCGCCACGAACGTGACGCCGCGCCGGGCGAGCCAGGGCCCCGGCCCCTCGTCGCCCGCGGGGGTCTCGAGGAAGTCCCCGGCGTATTCGCTCCCCGGCTCGCCTCCAACCACCACGATGCGTTTTCCCCGGTACAGGCGCGGGTGGTCGGGTGTGAGGGTCACGACCACCTGCGTGAAGTCCTGGCCGAAGGAGTTGAAATCGATGTAGTCGACCCGTTTCGTGAAGGCCCCGGTCGTCGGATAGTCGTTGCCCTCCAGAATCGCGGCGATGGCGTCCCGCGAGAGCGTTTCGCGATCGCCCGGCAACTTCCATTCGCCGGCCGCGGCAGCGGTGACGCACGCCAGGAGCGCGCCGATCAGCAGGGTTCGCATGGGGGTTCCTTGTCGAATGACGCGGGACGGTGGCCCTCGTCGGTGCTACTCGGGCTGGATCTTGGCCTCGCGGATGACTTTCGCCCACTTCGCGGACTCGGACCGGAAGAGCGCGGCGATCTCGTCCGGCTTCATCGCGTCGGCCTCGAGACCTTGCGCCCGCAACTTGTCGCGCATCTCGGGCGCCTCGATGATGGCGCCGATCTCGCGGTTGAGCCGCTCCACCGCCTCGCGGGGAGTTCCGGCCGGAGCCACGAACGAATACCACGTCGTCACCTCGTAGCCCGGGACCTCCTCGCCCAGCGTGGGCACATCCGGCAGCTGCGTGGCGCGTTTGCCGCCACTGACTCCGAGTGCCCGCAGCTTGCCCGCCTGGATGTGCTGGAGCATCGAAGGCAGGGCGTTGAACATGTACTGAACGTTGCCCGCGAGGAGGTCGGCGGTACCCGGAGCGCTGCCCTTGTACGGCACCTGCACCGCATCGATGCCGGTCATGAAGTTGAACATCGAGGCCGAGAGCCCCTGCGTGGTGGCGGCCCCCAGGGAAGCAAAGTTGAGCGTGCCGGGCTTCGCGCGCGCGAGCGCCACGAATTCCTTCGTGGTCTTCGCCGGCACGCTGGGATGCACCACCAGCACCAGGGGCGTGAAGCCGATCATCGCCACCGGCACGAAGTCGCGCAGCGTGTCGTAGGGATGGTTCTTCATGAGTGACGGGGTCATCACGAACACGGGCGTCGCGAGCCCCAGCGTGTAGCCATCCTTCGGTGCGCGCGCCACCGAGGCCATGCCGATGGTGTTGCTGCCGCCACCCTGGTTCTCCACCACCACCGTTTGCTTCAGCCGCTCCGAGAGCTGCTGGCCCACCAGGCGGGCGAGGATGTCGGCGCCGCCACCGGCGGCATACGGCACGATGACCTTGATCGTTCTCGTGGGGAAATCCGCCTGGGCCCGGGCCGGGATCGAGGCGAGGAAAAGCGTTGTTGCGAGCGCGGCGAGTGTGAGGCTAGCGAGGATTCGGGTCGTCATGCGGGTGCGGGTGGGTGTGGACGTGGGAGGGGGAGTGGGGGTCATGTGCTTGGTCGTGGCCATGTCCATGGTCGTGGTCGTGCATGAGGCTCGCCGGCACGTCGGGGAAGAGCTCGCGCGCCGTGGGAGCGATGCCGCCGGTCCATTCGACGCCGCCCTGTTTTCGGGCCGCGGCGAAGAGGTCGTCCCAGCCGAGGAGCGCGGGGTCGCGCGCGACTTCGAGCCGCTGCGCGAGAGCCGCCAGCACCAGCTTGCGGACGCGCCGGCCGTCCCACCCCTCGCAGTGCGCGGCGAGCCCGGCGATGCGCTCGGTGTCGGCAGCCAGCGGCTGCAGCGCGGGCCATTGCACCGCGAGCTCGCCGAGGGCGCTCTCCAGGATCCTGGCGATGGTGGGGCGGTCGGGCAGGGCGAAGCGCATCACCAGGTCGGCGCGCGACAGGAACGCCTCGTCGACGGCCTCGATGAAGTTGGTGGTGGTGACGAAGAGCACCGCCGGGAGCTTGCGCGCCACCTCGTCGATGCCCAGCAGCACCGCGTCGGTGGCGCGGTGCACGTCCACGGGGTTGGCCTCGAACGAGGCCGAGGAGCGGCGTACCGCGAAGCTCTCCACCTCGTCGATCAGCACCACGGTGAACGGGCGTCGCGCGGCGATTTCCGGCACGGTCTCGGCGAGGAGCCGCGTCACGTTGCGCTGGCTCTCGCCCAGCATGTCGCTGGGGAAAGCGTGGGGATTGATTTCGACCAGCGTCGTGGCGCCGTCCCGCGCGAGGGCGAGTGCCGCGACCTGCGCCAGGCCCCGGGCCATGGTGGTCTTGCCGGTGCCGGGCGGGCCCGCGAGCACAATCAGGCCGTGGGGCAGGCCCGCGAGCATCGCGAGCTTGCGTCCGTGCTTGAGCGTGAGCAGCGCCTGGGCGAGGAGGCGCTCCTTTACCTCGCGCGGGCATACGATCGCATCCCAGTCGCGGTCGTGGTGCTCCGCCGGCAACACGTGGAGCGACAACACTCCAGGCGGGAGCGCCGCGCGCGGCCTATCCATTGGATTGCCCGGCGGGGGGCCGTGGCATCACTCGCCGGGCCTGCGGTCGTGCGGCCACTGGATTTGCGCCAGCTCCTGGGTGGAGAGGAGGGTGTCCTCGGCCTCCTCGAAGAGCACCATGGGGTCCATCAGCGCGCGCATCGTCTCCAGGATCGAGTCGAACATGTGGATGCGCACCAGGCGGCACTCGTTCACATGATCGTCGTTGAAGTGCTGGTGCCAGAGGAAGTGGTCGACGACGATCAAGTCGCCCTTCTTCCACGGATGGTGCTCTCCCTTGTCGGGCGCCGTCCCGAGAAAGCTGTGGCCGTGGCCTTCCACGACGTAGAGCCAGGCCTCCCCCGGATGGCGGTGCAGCGACTGCGTCTTCCCCGGCGCGAACTGGATCATCACCTGGGTGAGGCCCGAGGCCTGGTTGCCGATGGCGCGGTCGTTCAGGAACTTGGTGCGCGTGCCGCGTGGCGTGGCGAGGATCTCCTGCTCGTCGTAGGGCGTGTGGATGCGCCCGGACCGGCGCTTGTGCGTCTCGGCTTCCAGCCGGCGCAGCCGCCGTGCGTACGGGTCGTCGCCCGGGATGCCGCCCGTGAACTTCGGTTTCGGCGGCAGCTTCGCGAACGGCTCGTGCCCCGCGTCCTCGATGAGGCTCATGCCGAGCGTCCAGAGCGTGGGCTCCGAGGAGTAGCTCATGAACCGGCCCGGTGCCTCGCCGTCGTTGCCGTGCCGGTGCCAGCTCCATGCGGGGATGTGTATGGCATCCCACGCTTTCCAGTCGTGGCGCACGCCGTCCACCTCGGTCCAGCCTGAGCCTTCGACCATGAACAGGATCGCGTCCCAGGAATGGCGGTGAACGGTGGTGACCGTACCAGGATCCACTTCGTGCACGAGGGCGTCGAGGCAGCGGGTGGGCCGGTCGCCATCCCATCCCATGTAGACGCCGCTTCGCATCCCGCGCGCCGTGGGCAGAAGGGCCACGTCCTCGCGCCGGATCACGCTCTGGCGGTAATTGCGCCACTCCTCCAGGAATTCCGCGCGGCGCTTTTTCTGGATGTGGTAGTGGGTTGTGGTGGTCTGGGTTTTGGTGGGCATGGGCGGTCGCGGTGCGAATCGTTCGCGGATCGTTCCTGGATACGGAACGACGTTCCGCAGATTTGCGGTGTGAGCCGAGTTAATCATAGAATCAAAATCCCGGTCAACGAGTCCCGCCTGCCATGATGCTTGCCGTTCGTATCGCCCTCGCGGCGCTGGCGAGCATCGCACTCGGGGCCTTCGCCCAGGCGCCTTCGCCCGGCGACGACCTGCTGCGCTACCGCGGAGTCGACCGCGAGGCGCGCCTCGTCGCCCGCGCGCGCCAGGAGGGCGTTGTTGTCCTCTACACCTCGCTCGCGCCCACCGAATCCAAGCCGCTCGCCGACGCGTTCGAGAAGAAGCATGGCGTCCGGGTGGAGTTGTGGCGCGCGCTCTCCGACAAAGTGGTTCAGCGCGTGGTCACCGAGGCGCGCGGCAACCGCCATACCGTCGACGTGGTCGAGACCAATGGCCCGGAGATGGAGGCGATAGCCCAGGAGAAGCTGCTCGTCGAAGTCTATTCCCCGTACCTCGCGGACCTGCCGGCCGATGGCATCCCCCCGCATCGCGCCTGGTACCCCGATCGGCTGAATTTCTTCGTGGTCGGCTACAACACCTCTAAGGTTAGGCGGGAGGAGCTGCCGAAGACCTACGAGGGATTCCTCGAGCCCCAGTGGCGCGGCCGGATCGGGCTCGAGGCCACCGACAGCGAATGGATGGCGGCGATCGTCAAGAACTGGGGCGAGGCCCGAGGCCTCGATTTCTTCCGCAAGCTCTCGGCGATGAAGCCGGACGTGCGCAAGGGGCATGTGTTGCTGGCGCAGCTGGTCGCCACCGGCGAGATCCCGGTGGGCCTCACCATGTACAGTTCCAACATCGAGTCGCTGAAGAAGAAGGGCGCCCCGATCGACTTCGTCCCGGTGCAGCCGGTGATCGCCCGCCCGCAGGGAATCGGCGTGGCCCGGGGTGCCCCGCATCCGGCCGCCGCACTGCTGTTCGTCGATTTCGTGCTCTCGCCGGAAGGACAGAAGCTCTACGAGTCGCTGGGGCGTGTTCCCGCGAGCACCAAGGTGAAGAGCGAACTGAACAACTTCGCGTTCGTGATGACCGACGCCCAGGTCGTCCTGAAGGAATCGCAGCGGTGGGAGGGGCTCTGGAACGAGCTCTTCCTCACGCAGAAATAGGACCCGATGGATCCGCTTCCCCCGCACTGGCTGTCGCTCGTCGCCGTGGTTTTCCTCCTCGGCGTGAAGCATGGCTTCGACCCCGACCACCTGGCAGCCATCGACGGGCTTACCCGGTTCAACGCGCCCGAGCGCCCGCGCCTCGCGCGCTGGTCGGGGCTGCTCTTCTCCCTGGGCCACGGCGTGGTGGTGACGTCGGTAGCGGTGGTGGTGGCCACGGTGGCGACCGAATGGCGCGCCCCGGGCTGGCTCGAAGGCGCGGGCACCTGGATCTCGATCACCTTCCTCACCCTGATGGGCCTGGCCAACCTCGCGGCCGCATGGCGCACTCCAGCCGGGGAGATGGTGCGCCCGGTGGGGCTGCGCACGCGCCTTTTCTCGCGCCTCATGCGCGCCGACCACCCCGCGGTCGTGGCGGCGGTGGGAGCGGCTTTCGCGCTGTCCTTCGACACCATCAGCCAGACCATCGTCTTCTCGATGACCGGCTCGCACCTGCTGGGGTGGCTATTCGCCGCGCTCCTGGGCCTCGTGTTCACCTCCGGCATGGTTCTCATCGACGCGATCAACGGCCTCTGGGTGAGCCGCCTGGTCCGCTCCGCCGACCGCCGTGCCGTCGCCGCCGCGCGGGTGATGAGCCTGGCGGTGGGGCTGGTCTCGATCGCGATCGCGGGGCTCGCCGCCGCGCGCCAGGCGAGCCCGGCGCTGGAGGCTCGCCTGGAGGAGGCGGGCCTCGCGGTAAGCCTTGCGATCGTGGCGAGCCTGCTGGTGGCCTACGCGGTCGCCTCCCGCGTCGGTGGCGGCGCGGTGGCCGCGGGCGGCGAGCGTGGCACTGAAGCGGCGGACGATGCTAGAGTCTGAGATTCCGTATCGCAGAATGTCGGACCTCTAAATGGAACGGACCCCGAAGAAATCGCCGCGCCGAGTGCGCCTCTCGTCGGTCGCCAACTCGATCCGCCTCACCAAGTCGTTCACCGAGGCCGAGCCGGAGATGGGCATCAGCGCGCTCGCCTCGCGCCTGGGCCTCGCCAAGAGCACCGTGCACCGCCTCGCCACCACGCTTGTGGAGTACGACATCCTGGAGCAGAACCGCGAGACCGGGAAGTACCGGCTCGGGCTCGCCCTGTTCGAGCTGGGCACGCTGGTGCGCCGCAAGATGGACGTGATGAACGAGGCCCAGGGCCAGATTCACGCGCTCGCGGACACAACGGGCGAGACGGTGCAACTCGCGATCCTCGACCACCACTCCGTCCTCTACATCCGTATCCGCGAGAGCCGCCAGGCGGTGCGCATGTCCTCGGGGCTGGGCTCGCGCGCGCCGGCCCACTGCACGAGCGTGGGCAAGGTGCTGCTCGCCAACGAGGCGCCCGGGGTGGTGCAGCAGGTGGTCGACAACGGCCTGCGTCGCTTCACCGAGCACACCATCACCGAGCCTGCGAGGCTGATGGAGGAGCTCGCCTCGATTCGCCATCGCGGTTACGCGATCGACGACGAGGAGATCGAGGCGGGATTGCGTTGCGTGGCCGCCCCGATCCGCAACCACAGCGGTCGCGTCGTCGCCGCCATCAGCGTGGCCGCCCCGGTGCAGCGCATGAGCAAGAAGGCGGTGCAGGCCACGGTTCCCTCCGTGATCGCCGCGGCCGACGCGATCTCGCGTCGCCTGGGCTACCTGCCGAGCCTGTCCATGGCCCACGCGCTGGCTGCGGAGTGATGCACCGGGTTCGTATTGCCGAAGGGCCCGAGTTCGCCTGTGCGGCCGACGACACGTTGCTGCGCGCCGGGCTTCGCGCCGGGCTCGGCATGCCCTACGAGTGCAACGCGGGGGCGTGCGGCAGCTGCAAGGTCGAGCTTCTGGAGGGCGCGATCGACTCGTTGCGCCCGGACGCGCCGGGACTGGCCGAGCGGGACCGGGCCAAAAACCGCGTGCTCGCCTGCCAAGCCCAGCCCCGGGGCGACTGCGCGATCAAGGTACGCCTGCGACCCGAGAACGTTCCGGCGCATCGCCCGGCGCGTTTCCGCGCGCGCCTCGAGGGCGTGCGCGACCTCACCCACGACATGCGCGAGTTCCGCTTTGCCACGAGCGGGGCTCCCGGTTTCCTGCCGGGGCAGTACGCCCTGTTCTACCTGCCGGGCCTCCCGGTGCCTCGCACCTACTCCATGTCAAACGTCGATGACGGCAGTGGCATCTGGGAGTTCATCGTGCGGCGCGTGCCCGGCGGGGTGGGCACGGTCACCCTCTTCGACAAGGTCGAGGTCGGCAGCCAGATCGAGCTGGACGGGCCGTATGGCCTCGCCTACCTGCGCCCAGACAGTCCGCGCGACATCGTGTGCATCGCGGGGGGCTCCGGCCTGGCACCCGTGTTGTCGGTGGCCCGGGGCGCCCTCGCCGAGCCGCGGCTGGCCGGCCGCAAGGTGCACGTGTTCTACGGCGCGCGCACCCATCGCGACCTGTGCGGCGAAACCGAGCTCTGCGCGATGCCCACCTTCGGCGAGCGGCTGTACTTTTACCCGGCGCTCTCGATGGTTGATGCGGACGCGCCCGGCTGGAGCGGCAAGACCGGATTCATCCACGAGATCGCGCGCGATTTCATCGGCGAGCGCTGGGCGGACTTCGAGTACTACTTCGCCGGGCCCCCGGCCATGGCCGAAGCGGTGCAACGCATGCTCATCGAAAAACGCGTGCCGTTCCCGCAGGTCCACTTCGACAGCTTCTACTAGGAACGCGACTTGTCCAAACTGCGACTCACCCTCGGCTGCTGGAACTACGACCGCACCCGCGCGCTGCTGGAGGGCCGCATCCAGCCCGACGGAATCGAGCTGAACTACCTCAACATGCCGGTGGAGGAGACCTTCTTCCGCATGCTGCGCCACCAGGAGTTCGACGTGGCGGAGATGTCGCTGTCGTCGTACACGGTGTCGCTCTTCAAGGAGAAGAAGAACTTCATCGCGATCCCGGTGTTCCCGTCGCGTTTCTTCCGCCACTCGTGCATCTACGTGAACGCGAAATCGGGCATTCGCGAGCCGAAGGACCTCGTCGGCAAGCGCATCGGCAACCCGGAATACCAGATGACGGCGCCGGTCTGGATCCGCGGGATCCTGCAGGACGAATACGGCGTGCCGGTGGACACCCAGACCTACTACAGCGGCGGCGAGGAATCGCCCAACCGCGAGGAGAAGCTGAAGCTCGAGCTGCCGCCGAACATCAGGACGCAGGCCATCGGCCCCGCCGACACCCTTGCCGCCATGTTGCGCGACGGCGGCATCGACGCGCTCTATACCGCGCGCATGCCGTCCACCTACCAGGCTGGAAAAGTGGCTCCGGTGCGGCGCCTGTTTGAGGACTACATGGGGGTGGAGCAGGAATACTTCCGCAAGACGCGCATCTTCCCGATCATGCACACGGTGGCGATCCGCCGCGACGTCTACGAGGCTCACCCTTGGGTCGCGATGAACCTCTACAAGGCCTTCGTCGAGGCGCAGCGCGAGTGTTACGCCGACCTCTACGTGACCGCGGCATTGAAGACGTCGCTGCCGTGGCTCACCAGGCACGTCGAGGATGCGCGCGCGCTGATGGGCGACGACTTCTGGCCCTACGGCTTCGCCCCCAACCGCGAGGCGCTCGCCACTTTCCTGCGTTACCACCACGAGCAGGGCCTGTCGAAGCGCCGCCTGGAGCCCGAGGATCTGTTCGCGCCCGAGACGCTCTCGAGCTACGTGATCTGATGGCCGAGCCGATCGGTTCCACCAAGGTGAAGCACAGCCTGCAGGACCATTTGCTGGGTGTCGACGGCGTGCACGCGCACGGCGACGGCGACTACGACCACGATCACGACCACGACGACATCGGCGAGTACGACGTCGAGAACGACGCGCTGTTCCAGCAGGACCACATCACTCTGGTCTCGGTGGGAATCGACATCGGCTCCTCCGGGACCCAGGTGATCTTCTCGCGCGTGCACATGCGGCGGCTGGGCGAGGAGCTCACCAGCCGCTACTTCGTGGTGAAACGCGAGACGCTCTACCAGTCGCCGGTGGCGCTCACGCCCTACCTTTCCGAGGAGCGCATCGACGAAAAGGGCGTGGGCGACATCATCGACGCGGCCTACGAGGCGGCCGGGATCCACCCCGACAACATCGACACCGGCGCGGTGATCCTCACTGGAGAAGCGCTGCGGCGCGAGAACGCGAAGGGCATCGCGCAGGTGCTCTCGGAGATGGGCGGGGAGTTCGTGTGCGCCACCGCCGGCCACCACATGGAGGCGCTGCTGGCCGCCTACGGGTCGGGAGCCGCGCGCGTCTCCCACGACCTCGGGCGCCCGGTGCTGAACGTCGACATCGGCGGCGGCACCACCAAGCTCGCCCTGGTGGAGAACGGCCGCGTGGTGCATACCGCCGCGCTCCACATCGGCGGGAGGCTCGCCGTGGTGGAGAACGCGGTCGCGACGCGGCTGGATCCGGCGGGCCAGGCGCTGGCACGCGCGGCGGGACTCGCCTGGAAGCCGGGTGCCACGGTGGCGGAGGGCGACCTGGAACGCCTCACGGAATGGATGGCCGCGGCCCTCGTGGAAGCGTTGACCCGATTTCCCGCTTCGCCGGCGGTGGAGCGCCTCTGGCTTACCGATCCCCTCGAGCCCGTGGAGGGGATCGCCGGCGTGATGTTCTCGGGCGGTGTCGCCGAGTACGTGTACGGGCGCGAGACGCGCGACTTCGGCGACCTGGGGCGGCGCCTCGGCGAGGCGTTGCGACGGCGCCTCGACGCGGGCGCGCTGCCCTACCCGCTGCTGCCGGCGGGCGAATGCATCCGCGCCACCGCCATCGGCGCCTCGGAATACAGCGTGCAGCTGTCGGGCAACACGGTTTACATCTCCAACCCGGCGCAACTGCTGCCGCGCAAGAACCTGCAGGTGCTGCAGCCGGACGTGGCGCTCGACGGGCAGATCGAGCCCGCGCGCGTGGCGCAGGCGATCCGGCGCCACTTCGACGCGTTCGACCTGGTGGAGGGCGAAACGGAGGTGGCGCTCGCCTTCCGCTGGTCGGGACCCCCTTCGTTCTCCCGGCTGGCGGCACTCGCCCAGGGCATCGTGGAGGCGCTGCCGCTCACGATCCTCGAGGCGAGGCCGGTCTTCATCGTTCTCGATGGCGATCTGGCGCACTCCCTCGGCGCGCTGTTGAAGGAGGAGTGGCGGGTCGCCTCTGAAGTGCTGGTGATCGACGGCGTGTCCCTTTGGGATTTCGACTACATCGACCTGGGGAGGGTGCGCATGCCTTCGCATACCGTCCCGGTCACGATCAAGTCGCTCATGTTCAGCGCCGACCCCCGGTTGCCCCGATCCCGCGGCCACGGCCACGACCATGCCCACGATCACGCGCACGGGGCCGCGCACCACACCCATTCGCATGCCGCGGCACCGCCGCGGGGGAAGGCCGCATGAGCACGAGCCAGGAGCTGCGCCAGCAGCTCGCCGATGCGCTCTCGATGATGGAGCGCGCCGAGGTGATCGATTTCAACGGCCACATGAGCTGCCGGCTGCCCGGCACGCCCCACATCCTGATCAACTCGGGCAAGTCGGTGAGGAGCGCCCTCACCGCCGCCGACATCATCGCGATCGACCTGGACGGCAGGCCCGTGGAGGGGGACGTGGTGCCGCCGATGGAATTCCCGCTGCATACGGAGATCTACCGCCGCCGCCCGGACGTGAATGCGGTGGCGCACACCCATCCGGTCTGGTCGACGCTCTTCAGCATGGTGGGGGAAGCGGTCCAGCCGGTGACCATGCAGGCCGCCGTGATGGGCGCCGTGCAGTTTTTCCCGAAGACCGCCTCGATCAACCAGAAGCCGCTCGCCGAGGAACTGGCGGCCACGCTCGGCAGCCACCGCGTGTGTGTGCTGAAGTCCCACGGCGCCGTGGTGGTGGGGGCCGACGTGATCGAAACCTTCGTGCTCGCGATCTACCTCGAGGAGACGGCGCGGCGCCAGTACCTCGCACGCGCCCTGGGCACGCCCTACGCGCTCACCGCCGCCGAGGTGGACACCATCGGAACCAACTTGCGCCGGCCGCACCTGCTGCGCAAGGTGTGGGATTACCACCACGCCAAGTTGAGCCGCTGACCCGCAATTCGGGGGAAATAAGCTTTGACACTCGCACTGCAGCATTGCTAGATTCGAACGTATCCCTATGCAGACCGACGTTCTACATGAAGGAACGGTAACTCCTCCTCCAGCGCGTGAGCAGCGGCGCTTCGAGTGGGGCTGGGTGGTCATCGCCGTGTGCGTCGCGATCACCGTCTACCTCGCGCTCATGCCGCTCGTCTTCCTCCTGTG
>JANMHV010000016.1:0-3366 GCA_031375445.1 Burkholderiales bacterium
TGGCATTTTTGCAGTTGAATGTCATGGTCGGTATTCACGGTGCTGCACATAGACTCGCCTTTATCCCATTCATCCCCTTCATCCCATTCATCCCCATCCCCAGGTTTACTGGCAAACGTAGCCACGCTGCCGGTGTGCACGAAAAGCCGTCTGTCGGAATCCGCCGACAGACGCGTACCGGGGTCCGTGATTCACCATCGCGAGCATGATCCAGGAAATCTCGGTCCCACAGTGGCGCAAGCTCCTCGATGAAACCCGCACCGAGGCGGAGATCCTCGCCGTGGTGCGCAAGTTCCTGTCCGCGATCCCGCCGGAGGACCTGGCGCAGTTGCCCGGGGAATGCCGGCACATCCGGGTGGACGACGTGCAGGCCGTGGCGCAATGGGCGGTGACGGTCCGCCGCCACGAGCTCGCCGCGGCCATCCAGCGTGCCGAGTACGCCCTGCTCCGGTCGCTCTCGGAGCTGCTGGGCGTCGCCGCCAACCGCCTCGCTACGATCGCTTCGGTGCGGCGCGCGCGGAGCCGCGAGGGGGCTTGAGCCGCGCCTTCCCGGCCTTCTTGCCGCCGGTGGCGACGTAGCGCGCAAGCCAGTCGAAGAATTCCCGGTACCAGAGGCGCGAGTTCTGCGGCTTCAGGATCCAGTGGTTCTCGTCGGGGAAGAACACCAGGCGCGAATCCACGCCTTTCGCCTTCAGCGAGTTGTAGTAGGCGAGGCCCTGCGAATCCGGCACGCGGTAGTCGAGCAGCCCGTGGATCACCAGCGTGGGCGTCTTCATTCGATTCACCCGGGCACGCGGGTTCTGGCCCTCGACGCGCTCCATGTCGTCCCAGTAGTAGGCGCCCAATTCCTTCGGGTGCCAGTACCAAGCGTCGTCGGAGAACATCGCCACCCAGTCGAAGCAGCCGGCGTGGCACACGTAGGCCTTGTAGCGATCGGTGTGCCCGTTCATCCACGCCACCATGTAGCCGCCGTAGCTGCCGCCGGCCGCGACCAGGCGCTCGCGGTCGATGTAACCCTGCTTCAGCATGAAGTCGGTGCCGGCCTCGACGTCGGCGAGCTCGCGCTTGCCGAACTCGCCGTCGATCGACTCGAGGAATTTCTGCCCAAACCCGGATGACCCGTGGTAGTTCACGCACACCACCACGTAGCCCTGGGCCGCGAAGAGGTGGTTGTTCCAGCGGAAGTGGAACGTGTCCGCCCACGCCGAATGCGGCCCGCCATGGATGTTGTGCAGCAGCGGCCACGAGCGCGCGGGATCGAAATCCGGCGGGTACACCGCCCACATCTGCACCGGCTCGCCGTCGAAGCCCTTCACCTCGAACTCGCGCACCTCCCCCAGCTCGATGCGATCCATCACCTCGTGGTTGAGGTGGTCGATGCGGCGCTCGACGATGCCGTCGGTCCAGAACACGGCGGGCGGCGAGCCCATGGTGTTGCGGATGAACACGGCCGCATCCCCGCGCACGTCGAAGTCGCTCACCATGCCGCCGGGCGCGAGCACCGCCGGCGCCTTGCGGTCGAGCTGCCAACGAAAGAGCGCGTGCCGGGCGCGGTCCTCGGCGGCGAAGCACACGGCCGTGGAGTCGGCGCTCCAGGCGAGCGGCATCGGGATACTCCGGTCCCATGAAGTCTTGATCGACTCGATCCGCCCGGTGGCGCGGTCGATGAGCGTGAGGCGCTGGGCGGCCACCGCACTCTTGCGCAGGTCCTGCGTCAGCACCGCGATGCGATTGCCGTCGGGGGAATAGCGCGGCGCCTCGAAGGCGAGCTTGCTGCCCGGGGCGAGCGTTCGGAACTTGCGCCGGTCGAGGTCCAGCGCCACGAGCTGGGCCTCGTGGTCGAAGCGCTTGTCTTCCGCGGGATCGTAGGCGAAGGCGATCTCGCGGCCGTCGGGCGAGATGTCGTAGTAGTGCGCGCAGGGATCGGCCTGGACGAGCTCGTACGTCGAGTCGCCGAACAGGTCGCGCACCTTGCCGGTGTCCACGTCGACGCTGAAGAGGCGCGGGCGGCGGCCGTCGGAGAGCCACGCGTCCCACCACCGGTAGGCGGAATGCTCCACGACGTGGGCCTTGACCTTGTCCTCCTTGCGCTCGCGCTGGCGCTTCGCGAGCTTGTCGAGCGACAGGCCGGGCCACACCCACGAGATGAAGGCGATGCGGCGCGAATCGGGGAACCACTTGATGCCGAAGGCGCCGGTGGGCATCGCGGTGATGCGCCGGGCCTCGCCGCCATCGGGGGCGATGAGGTAGACCTGCGGCTCGTCGTCGGCGGGATCGCGGTCATTCCCCGCGGTAGACACGGGGCGCTTGGCGAGGAATGCGATCCAGTTCCCGTTCGGCGACCAGCGCGGCTCGCCATCCTTCTCGCCGGCGGTGGTGAGCCGTCGCGGCTCGCCTCCGAACGCGGACAGCAGCCACAGGCTGGCGCTCGCCTTGTTCTCCTCCATGTCGTAGGAGGTGACGCAAACGCATGCCTGGGCGCCGTCCGGCGACAGGGTGGGTTGGGCCGGGCGCTCGATGCGCCACAGGTCCTCGACGGTGAGCCGCTTCCTTTTCATTGTTTTCCCCGTAAAAAGACACGACGCACCAGGGTGCGTCGAATGATGGCGGGATTGTAGCCGCATCGCGCCCCGGCCTTCCGTCACCGGGCGTCACCGCCGGGCACGCCTCTACGCGGAAACGTCCCGACCCTGAGGGTAAGATCACGGAAACGACCCGCGGAGCCACGCCATGAAACCCAACGACATGAAGCCGTCCTTCAAGTGGGACGATCCCCTCCTCCTCGACGACCAGTTGACCGAGGACGAGCGCATGGTGCGCGACAGCGCCCGCGCCTACTGCCAGGAAAAGCTGCTGCCGCGCGTCACCGAGGCGCACCGCCACGAGAAGTTCGACCGCGAGATCTTCAACGAGATGGGGACGCTCGGCTTCCTCGGCTCCACCATCGACGGCTACGGCTGCGCCGGCGTGAACCACGTGAGCTACGGCCTCATCGCGCGCGAGGTGGAGCGGGTGGACTCGGGCTACCGCTCGGGCATGAGCGTGCAGTCCTCGCTGGTGATGCACCCGATCCACGCCTACGGCACCGAGGAGCAGAGGAAGCGCTGGCTGCCGAAGCTCGCCACCGGCGAGCTGCTGGGATGCTTCGGCCTGACCGAGCCCAATTACGGATCGGATGCCGGCAGCATGATCACGCGGGCGAAGAAGGTCGACGGCGGCTACGTGATGAACGGCGCCAAGATGTGGATCAGCAATTCGCCGTACGCCGACGTGTTCGTGGTCTGGGCCAAGGACGACGCGGGCGAGATCCGCGGCTTCGTGCTGGAAAAGGGCATGAAGGGTCTCACCGCGCCCAAGATCGAGGGC
>JANMHV010000028.1:0-6321 GCA_031375445.1 Burkholderiales bacterium
AACGCGAAGCGACGGATGGCTGCGACGGCACCTGGGTCGCGCATCCGGGACTCGTGCCCATCGCGAAGGCGGTATTCGACAAGCACATGCCGGGGCCCAACCAGTATTCGAAGCAGCGTCCCGACGTGAACGTGACCGCGAAGGACCTGCTCGATTTCGCGCCCGAGACGCCGATCACCGAGGCGGGGCTGCGCAACAACGTGCAGGTGGGCATCCAGTACATCGGCTCGTGGCTCGCCGGCAACGGCTGCGTGCCGATCTTCAACCTGATGGAGGACGCGGCGACCGCGGAAATCTCGCGCTCCCAGGTGTGGCAGTGGATGCGCTCGCCCAAGGGCGTGCTGGACGATGGCCGCAAGGTCACGCGGGAGCTCTTCCACGAGATCCTGGTCGACGAGCTCGCGAAGACGCCGTCGATCGTGGGGGCGCAAGCCTATGCCGCGGGCAAGTACGAGGAGGGCGCGAAGCTCTTCGAGCAGATCACCGCCAGCGACGATTACGTGGAGTTCCTCACGCTGCCGGCGTACGAGCGGATCGCCTAGAAGCGGTTTCCCTGGCGCGGCCAGTAAGGCGGCATGCGTCGCGCGGACTGCCACGGTCGGGCCATCGGCCAACCGATGACGCATTCCGGCATCGTCAATTCGTCCGCGCTCCCTTCACTCCGGCATCCGCCAACCGGTGCCGCACTTGCGGCATTCGACCTGCATCCACGCATAGCCCTGGGGCGCCACGGCGACCGCGGCCGCGCTCGCGGTCGCGTCGGTGCCGGAGTCGAGCACCTTGAAGCGCCCGTAGTCCGCGCAGTTGGGACAGGTCGAGCGCTCGCCGTAACGCTCGGCGCGCCCCAGCAGGGTGATGTAGCTGCGCCACGAAACCCAGCCGATGAGGGTCGCCAGGAGCACCACCAGGATCGCGGAGCTGTTGCCCCAGCCGAGGGTCCTCAGGTTCACCTGCTCCAGGAGTGCCGCGACCAGCACGCCGCACAGGAAACATGTGACCAGCGCGGCGTGGCTCTTGATCAGCTCGCGCTCGTACCACTTGCGGAAACCCAGCCGGCTGATCGCGGCACTCGGATCCATTACGGACACTGCCTCCTAGGCGACACCGGCACCCGCGGCCTGGCGATCCGCGTGGTAGCTGGATCGGACCATCGGGCCGCACGCGGAATTCACGAAGCCCATCTTCGTCGCCTCCGCCTCGAACATCCGGAACTCCTCGGGATGCACGAAGCGCGCCACCGGCAAATGGTGCCTCGACGGCTGCAGGTACTGCCCCACCGTGAGCATGTCGACGTCGTGCGCGCGCAGGTCGCGCATCACCTGCAGGATCTCGTCGTTGGTCTCGCCCAGTCCCACCATGATCCCGGACTTGGTCGGCACTTCGGGATGCCGCGCCTTGAACTGCTTCAGCAGCTGCATCGAATGCGCGTAGTCCGAGCCCGGGCGCGCGGCCTTGTAGAGCCGCTCCACGGTCTCGAGGTTGTGGTTCATCACGTCGGGCGGGCCGCCATCGAGCACCGCCAGCGCCCGGTCCAGCCGACCGCGGAAGTCGGGGGTGAGGATCTCGATCTTTGTCGCGGGGGAAAGCTCGCGCACCGCACGGATGCAGTCGACGAAATGCTGGGCGCCTCCATCCCGCAGGTCGTCCCGGTCGACGCTGGTGATCACGACATACTTCAACGCGAGCTTGGCGATGGTCTCGCCCAAGTGGCGCGGCTCGTCGGCATCGAGCGGATCGGGTCGGCCGTGGGCCACGTCGCAGAACGGGCAGCGGCGCGTGCAGAGATCCCCCATGATCATGAAGGTGGCGGTGCCATGGCCGAAGCACTCGCCGATGTTCGGGCACGAGGCCTCCTCGCACACCGTGTGGAGGTTGTTCTCGCGCAGGATCTTCTTGATCTCGCTGAAGCGCTCGCCGCCGCCGGCGCGCACGCGGATCCAGTCGGGCTTGCGCAACGGCTCCGAGGGCACGATCTTGATCGGGATCCGCGCCGTCTTGAGGCCGCGCTTCTGCTGGATCTTCAGGTCGGAATCAGGCATTTCTGGAGGGTCAGGACGAGGCTTTCGCGCACCGAGTCGACATTATCGCCTACCCCCAGGTCGGCGAGCCGGGTCGAGGCGAGGCCGGGGTAGCCGCAGGGGTCGATGCGGGAGAAGGGCTCGAGGTCGACCCGGGCGTTGAGCGACAGGCCGTGGAAGGTGCAACCGCGGGAGACCCGCAGCCCGACGGCGGCGATCTTGGCGCCGCCCACGTACACGCCGGGCATTCCTTCCCGTCGCTCGCCCTCGATGCCGTGGTCCGCGAGGAGGTCCAGCACCGCTTGCTCGAGGCGGCGCACCAGCTCCCGCACGCCGTATCCCGCGCGTTTCAAGTCCACCAGCGGATAGGCCACCACCTGGCCCGGCCCGTGATAGGTCACCTGGCCGCCGCGATCGGTCTTCACCACCGGGATCCCGCGCGGGTCGAGCACGTGCTCCGGCCGGCCGGCGAGGCCGAGGGTGTACACCGGGGGATGCTCGACCAGCCACAGCTGGTCGGGCGTAGCGGGATCGCGGACCGCGTTGAACGCCTGCATCGCGCGCCACGTGGGCTCGTAGGCGACCAGCCCCAGGCGCCGGACGATCAAGCCTCGCCCTTCATCCTCTTCGCCCGGCCGCTCACAGGACCATCATCACCAGCGGATGCTTCGAGAGCTCCGAGTAGAGCGCATCCAGCTGCACCCGGCTCTTCGCGTTGATGGTGACGGTGAGCGAGAGGTAGCGGCCGTTGCGCGAGGCGCGCATCTCGATCGTATCGGGATGGAAATCCGGCGCGTGCTTCACGACGATGTCGGAGACGGTCTGCGCGTATCCGTCCTCCCGGCGCCCGACCACCTTGATCGGGAACACGCACGGAAAGGTGAGGAGGGAGGGAGGCTCTTCTTCCGGTTGGCTCATGGCTTGGTTCATGAGGTGACAGGTGGGGGACAGCGCCCCCGGAATCAAGCCGCCAGCGCGCTCTCGCTCCCGAGGCGTGCCTTGTGCTCCTGGTACAGCTGGTGCATGCGGCGGAACGTGGCCCCCGGGCGGCCGTTGCCCACCGGCTGGCCGTCGAGGGTGGTCACCGCAAGCACTTCCTTGGTGGAGGAAGTAAGCCACACCTCATCGGCGCAGCGCAGCTCCGACTCCGCGATCGGGCGGATCTCGAGCTTCACCGTGCCCTCTTCGGCGAGGCGCACCACCAGGTCGTAGGTGATGCCGAGGAGGATCAGGTTGTCCTGCGGGGGGGCGGCCACCACGCCATCTTTCACCACGAAGACGTTGGAGGCCGAGGCCTCGGTCAAGAACCCGTCGCGCAGCATGATGGTCTCGACGGCGCCCACGTCGGCGGAAAGCTGGCGCGCGAGCACGTTGCCCAGCAGCGACGTGGACTTGATGTGGCACTTCTCCCAGCGGAAGTCGCGCGCGGTGATGCAGGCGACACCATTGTCCACCTGATCCTTCGACGGCGAGGCGAGCGGATAGCACATCATGAACACGGTGGGCGTGACACCCTTGGGCAGCACGTGGTCGCGCTTGGGGGGCACCCCGCGCGTCACCTGGATGTAGACCGACTGGTTGCCGGGATGGTGCGCCAGGAGGTCGCGGGTGGCGGCGAGCCACTGCTCCACCGTGCGCGGGTTCTCCAGCCGGATCTCGTCCATGGAACGCTGCAGGCGCTCGAAGTGCTCGCGCCCGCGCAGCATGGCGCCGTTGTAGACGGGAATCACCTCGTAGACGCCGTCGCCGAAGATGAAGCCGCGGTCGAGGGGGGAGATGGAGATACGGTCCAGGGGCAGCAGCTGGCCGTTGAAGTGCGCGATGGGTGCGGTCATGGGTCCGGGCGTAGCAGGAGTTTGAGGGTGTCCCAGCCGCGGGAGAGGAAGCCCGCGATGGGCACGTCCTCGAGCGCGACGACGGGAAATTCCGCGACGGTGATCTGGTCGCGCATGAGCTTCATTATCCCCGCTTTCTGACCCGCGGCAAGCGGGGCCACGAAGGGCTGTCGCGTCTCGAGCACGGCGCGAATCCCGGTGAACCGGTCGCGCGGCAGGGTGAGCCAGACGTCGCGGTCGAATCCCAGGGAGACGGTATCGCGCGTGCCCTTGTAGACCGCGGGGGCCGCGACCGCCTGGCCGCTGCGGTAGAGCCGGCGTGTCTCGTAGGCCTGGAAGCCGAAGTTCAGCAGCTTCTGGCCCTCGGTGGCGCGCAGGGTGTCGGAGCGTGCGCCCAGAACCACCGCCACCAGGCGGCGTTCGCCGCGGCGGGCGGATGCGGCGAGGCCGAAGCCGGCCGCTTCGGTGAAGCCGGTGGCGAGGCCGTCCACGGTCGGGTCGGTCCACAGCAACCGGTTGCGGCTCGCCTGCGACATGCGGTTGTAGCTGAATTCCTTCAGCGCGAAGAGCGGGTACTGGTCGGGAAAGTCGCGCACTACGGCAAGGCAGAGGGTGGCGAGGTCGCGCGCCGTGGAGACGTGTCCCTCGGCAGGCTGGCCGCTCGCGTTCACGTACCGGGTGCCGGCCATGCCCAGGCGCTTCGCGTGGGCGTTCATGCGCTCCACGAACGCTTCTTCGGATCCCGCCACCGCCTCGGCGAGCGCCACCGCGGCATCGTTGGCCGACTGCACCGCGAGCCCGCGCAACAAGTCGCCCACGGCGACCGGGGTCTCCGGCGAGATGAACATCCGCGTGCCCGCCGCCTTGGCCGCGCGCTCGCTCACGGCGATCCGTTTCGACGCGTCGAGGGCGCCGTCACGCAGCGCCCGGAACACCACGTACGCGGTCATGAGCTTGGTGAGCGAGGCGGGCTCGAAGCGGTCCTCCTCGTTGGCGGCCGCGAGCGTCTGGCCCGAGAGCGTGTCGACCAGCACGAAGGCGCGCGCCGCCACCGGCGGCGGCGTCACCGGCTGGGCGAGGGCCTGGAAAACGGCGAGGAGTGCCGCGAGCGCGCCGATGAATCGCAGCGGCTTCAACGGGTCGTGACGGCTGGCGGCTGGCCGAGGGAGCGGCGCACCTTGTCGCCCACCGCGCCCGCTTCGGTGGCGTTGCGATAGGGGCCGATGCGCACGCGGTGGAGGCCATCGCGCGCATTCACCTGCACCGGCTCGTTCAGCCACGAGAGCTCCCGGCTCACGTGGTCGCGGAAGAATTCCGCGGCTTCCGGCGTTGCGAAGGCGCCCAGCTGCAGCCACAGCGCCGAATCCTCCTGGGACACCATCGTCGACTCCACCCGCGGGGCCGGGGGCGTGGGAATGGCCGCAATGATGGTCGGCGCCGCGGACGTTTCCTCGCCCGGAAGCACCCGCTCCACCTCCACCAGGCCGCTGCCCGCGGCGGCGATGCCGATGCGCATTGCCGCTGCGTAGGAGAGGTCGATGATGCGGTTGCCGTGAAACGGCCCACGGTCGTTCACGCGCACCACCACCGAGCGCCCGCTCTTCACGTTGGTCACGCGCACGAAGCTCGGGATCGGCAGCGTCTTGTGGGCCGCGGTCATGGCGAACATGTCGTAGGTCTCGCCCGAGGCGGTCTTCTGGCCGTGGAACTTGCGCCCGTACCAGGAGGCGAGCCCGCGCTCCTTGGCGGGCTGCTTGTTCACCACCGGCGCGTAGCTCTGGCCGAACACGGTGTAGGGGCGGTTGGCGAAGCGGTGGAACGGTTCGTCGCGGGGCACCGCGTCCGGAATCTGGGCCAGGTTGTCCGGCACCTTCTCCGGCGGGCCGTCGTCGGCGTAGTACTTCCCGAACGCCGACGCCGGCGGTTTCGCGGGGCTTTTTGGGGCGGTGCCGCACGACGAAAGCAGGAAACCACAGATGAACACGTATGCACACAGATGAAGGCAATGCAGGGTGTTCGCGGCTTCGTTCACCGGTGACCGCAATTCAGCCGCTTGCTTGCCCCTATCTGTGTGCATCTGTGTTCATCTGTGGTTTCACGCCTTAGCTCGCGACCAATTGCTTGTGCGTGGAAATCGACATCAGGATCCCGAACCCCGCCAGCATCGACAGCAGCGCCGTGCCGCCATAGCTCACCAGCGGCAGCGGGACGCCCACCACCGGCAGGATGCCGCTCACCATCCCCATGTTCACGAACGCGTAGGTGAAGAAGGTGAGCGTGATGGCCCCCGCGACCAGGCGCGAGAACACGGTGGAAGCGTTGGCCGCGATCATCAGGCCGCGCGCGATGATGAGCAGGTAGAGCGCCAGCAGGATCGAGGTGCCCACCAGGCCGAACTCCTCGCCGAAGACCGCGAGGATGAAGTCGGTGGAGCGCTCGGGGACGAAGTCGAGCTGCGCCTGGGTGCC
>JANMHV010000085.1:0-4768 GCA_031375445.1 Burkholderiales bacterium
GCCTGGCGCATGAGGGTGGTGTTGCCGACGCACTCGAAGCTGTAGTCGGCGCCGCCGCCGGTGAGCTCGACGATGGCGTCGACCACCTTTGGCGTGTCCTTCGGGTTGATGAAGTCGGTCATGCCGAACTGGCGCGCCATCGCCTCGCGGGCGGGATTGATGTCCACGCCGATGATGCGATTGGCGCCGACCATCCTCGCGCCCTGGATCACGTTCAACCCGATGCCGCCGAGCCCGAACACCACCACGTTGGCGCCGGCTTCCACTTTCGCGGTGAAGAGCACCGCGCCGACCCCGGTAGTGACGCCGCAGCCGATGTAGCAGATGGTCTCGAAGGGTGCATCGCGGCGCACCTTGGCGAGCGCGATCTCCGGCACCACGATGTGGTTGGCGAAGGTCGACGTCCCCATGTAGTGGAGGATGGGCTTGCCGCCGATCGAGAAGCGCGAGGTGCCGTCGGGCATGAGGCCCTTGCCCTGGGTGGCGCGGATCTGCTGGCAGAGGTTGGTCTTGCGCGACAGGCAGAACTTGCACTGGCGGCATTCGGGCGTGTAGAGCGGGATCACGTGGTCGCCTGCTTCGACGCTCGTGACTCCTTTGCCGACTTCCAGCACCACGCCGGCGCCCTCGTGGCCGAGGATGGCCGGGAAGAGTCCTTCGGGATCGGCGCCCGAGAGCGTGAACTGGTCGGTATGGCAGATGCCGGTGGCCTTCACCTCCACCAGCACTTCGCCCTCGCGGGGTCCTGCGAGGTCGACTTCTTCGATGGTGAGGGGCTTGCCAGCGGCCCATGCGACGGCGGCGCGTGTTTTCATTCCCGTAGGTTACATCGCCGCGATTCGATGCTGGCACCGGGAAATCGGCGGGGTTGCGCATACAAATGCGAACCATTATCATTACCTCGTACGATCAACCATCCCCGGAGCCACCATGCACCGTTTCCTCTTCCTGCCCTTCGCAGCAGCCCTCACGATCGCCGCGGCGAGCGCGCTCGCCTCCGGCGAGGCCGAATTCAACCTGGTGATCGAGAACCACAAGTTCACGCCCGATCGCATCGAGGTGCCGGCGGGCCGCAAGGTGAAGCTGATGATCGACAACCGCGACGCCACCCCCGAGGAGTTCGAGAGCAGCGAGCTGCGCATCGAGAAAGTGATCCCGGGCAAGTCGAAGGGGAGCGTCTTCGTCGGGCCGCTGAAGCCGGGCGAATACAAGTTCGTCGGCGAGTTCAACGAGAAGACGGCCAAAGGCGTGCTGGTCGCCCGCTGATGCTCGGCACCGCGCTCATCGTCTTTCGCGAGGTCCTCGAGGCCGCGCTGATCGTCGGCATCATCGCGGCGGCCACGCGCGGCATCGAGGCGCGAGCGCGCTGGATCGTCGCGGGCCTCGCCGCCGGCCTCGCGGGCTCCGTCGCCGTGGCGATCGGCGCCGAGGCGATCTCCGGGCTCGCCGAGGGCATGGGACAAGAGCTCTTCAACGCCACCGTGCTCGGTGTCGCGGTGGTGATGCTCGCCTGGCACAACATCTGGATGAGCGCCCACGGGCGCGCGCTCGCGGCGTCGGCGAAGCGGCTCGGAGCCGAGGTCCGCGAGGGCTCGAAGGAGCTCACGGTCGTGCTCGCGGTCGTGGCGCTCGCGGTCCTGCGCGAAGGCGCCGAGACGGTGCTGTTCCTGAACGGCGTGGCACTTTCCGGCAACAGCACCATGGGCGAGATGCTGACCGGAGGGGCCATCGGCGTCGCCGGCGGCGCGGCCCTCGGCTGGCTCCTCTTCGCGGGGCTGCTGCGTATTCCCCTCAAGTGGTTCTTCTCCGCGACCTCGGCGCTGGTGCTGCTGCTCGCCGCGGGCATGGCCTCCCAGGCGGCGCGCTTCCTTATCCAGGCCGACCGCTTGCCCAGCCTCGCGGCCCCGCTCTGGGACACCTCCGGATTCGTCGACAACCATTCGACCGTGGGCAAGGTGCTCCACGGCCTCGTGGGTTACGACGCGCAGCCCTCCGGCATGCAGATGACGTTCTACGCCATCGTCCTCATCGCGATCGCGTGCGGCATGGCGCTCGCCGCGCGGTCGCGGCGAGTTCCTTCCTCCCCCTAGAAACAGGAATCCCCATGAATCGAACGATGCGGCTCGCTGCCGCAGTGGTCCTCGCCTTGCCCTGCGCCGTCCTCGCCGGTCCGTCCGACTACGTCTACACCCCCGACGTGGAGCAGGGCGAGCGCGAGATCGACGTGAAGCTCGGCACCTGGCGCTTCAACGACGCGGGCGTGCGCGAATCGGTGGGCAGCGTGGGTTTCGGCTACGGTGCCACGAGCTGGTGGTTTACCGAGGCGTACCTGAAAGTCAAGAAGGAGAGCGGGGGGCGCGCACGGTACGACGCGTTCGAGTGGGAGAACAAGTTCCAGCTCACCGAGCCGAATCGATACGCCGTGGACCTCGGCCTCATCACCGAGATCGAGATCCCCCGCGAGCGGCGCGAGGAGGGCTACGAGATCAAGATCGGCGCGCTCGTCCAGGGCGACGTGGGCCGGCTGCGCTGGAACGCGAACCTGCTCTTCGAGCGCGTGCTGCGCGGTCGCAGCGACACGCCGCGCGTCACCGAGATCGGCTACCAGCTCCAGGCGAAGTACCCGGTCTCCCCGATGGTGGAAGTGGGCGTGCAGGCGCTGGGCGAGATGGGCAAGTGGGATCACTGGGAGCCGCGCGAGGAACAGAATCATCGGCTCGGGCCCGCGATCTTCGGCAAGGTGAAGCTGCAGGGGCGCGAGTCGATCAAGTACAACGCGGCATGGCTCATCGGCGCCACGCGCGGCTCTCCCGACAACACGTTGCGCCTCCAGGCCGAATACGAGTTCTGAGGCGAGCGCCGGGGCGCCTCCAACCCGGATGCAACAATAGGCGATGGCCGCGCAGCCCAAGACCTATCGCGAGCGCCTCGGCGCGCTGAAGCACCTCCCCCACCTCTTCAGGCTGGTCTGGAAGACGAGCCCCTGGCTCGCCTCCAGCCAGGCGGTGCTGCGACTCGGGAGAGCCCTGCTGCCGGTGACGGCGCTCTACGTGGGCAAGCTCATCATCGACGAGGTGGTGCGGCTCGCCAAGGCGCCCGGGGCGGCCGATGCGATGCCGGAAGCGTGGCTCGCGAGCGGGGCGCTCGACCATTTGATCTTGCTGGTCGCCATCGAACTCGGCGTCGCCGTCGTCTCCGACGTGCTTGGGCGCGGGGTGGGATTGCTCGACTCGCTGCTGGCGGAGAAATTCGGCAACGAGATGAGCCTCGCCCTCATGAAGCACGCGGCGACGCTCGACCTCGAGGATTTCGAGGACAGCGAGCTGCAGGACCAGCTGGAGCGGGCGCGACGGCAGGCGAGCGGGCGCATGAGCCTGATGGGCCAGGCGTTCAGCCAGGTGCAGGACATCATCACCATCGTGAGCTTCGCCGCCGGTCTCGCGATCTACGCGCCGTGGCTGATGGCGCTGCTGCTGGTGGCGCTGGTGCCCTCGTTCGTGGGCGAGCTGCACTTCAACGCCCAGAGCTACTGGATGAACTACATCCGCGCCCCGGAGCGGCGCGAGCTCGACTACGTGCGCCAGACCGCGTCGAGCGTCGAGACGGCGAAGGAAGTGAAGATCTTCGGGCTCTCGGGGTTCCTGATCGAGCGCTACCGCGTGTTGTCGAAGAGCTTCTACGACGCCAACCGGAAGATCGCGATGCGCCGCGCGGGATGGGGAAGCCTCCTCACCGCGCTGGGGACACTCGCCTACTACGCGGCCTACGCGTACATCATTTGGCGGACACTCGCCGGCGACTTCACGCTCGGCGACCTCACGTTCCTCGCGGGCTCGTTCCGGCGCCTGGGGCAGATGATCGAGGGGCTGCTCGCCGGCTTCTCCCAGGTGGCGAGCCAGGCGCTCTACCTCGACGACCTGTTCTCGTTCTTCGAGATCCGCGCCGAGATCACCTCACCGCCGAATCCGCGGCCGTTTCCGAGCCCCATCAAGCAGGGGTTCACGTTCGAGGACGTGGGCTTCCAGTACCCGGGCGCCGAGCGCTGGGCGGTGCGCCACCTCACGTTCCATCTTCGGGCGGGCGAAGTGCTGGCGCTGGTGGGGGAGAACGGCGCGGGCAAGACCACGCTGGTGAAGCTGCTGTCGCGCCTCTACGACCCGGACGAGGGGCGCATCCTCCTCGACGGGCATGACCTCAAGGAATACGACCTCCACGAGTTGCGCAACAACGTGGGCGTGATCTTCCAGGACTTCGTGCGCTTCCATTTGACGGCGGCGGAAAACATCGCCGTGGGGCGGATCGAGGCCGCCGGCGATCGCGCGCGCATCGAGGCGGCAGCGGCGCGGGCGCTGGCCGACGAGGTGATCGAGAAGCTGCCCGGGAAGTACGACCAGGTGATCGGCAAGCGCTTCAAGCGCGGCATCGACCTCTCGGGCGGCGAGTGGCAGAAGATCGCCATCGCGCGCGCCTACATGCGCGAGGCCGAAGTGCTGATCCTCGACGAGCCCACCGCGGCCCTCGATGCCCGCAGCGAGTTCGAGGTGTTCCAGCGCTTCAAGGAGCTCTCGCGCGGCAAGACCGCGGTGCTGATCTCGCACCGCTTCTCCAGCGTGAGGATGGCCGACCGCATCGTGGTGCTGGGCGACGGGCGCGTGGAAGCCATCGGCACCCACGAAGAGCTGCTGGAGCGCGGCGGCCGCTATGCGGAGCTCTTCGAGCTCCAGGCCGCCGGCTACCGTTAGGGGTCAGACTCCTAACGCTTCGACCC
>JANMHV010000125.1:0-3284 GCA_031375445.1 Burkholderiales bacterium
GTGGTGCAGGCGGCCCCGGATGGCTACACGCTGCTGGTGATGTCGACCACCGTGCACACCGTGTCTCCCAACCTCACGAAGAAATTCCCCTTCGATCCCATCGACGACTTCACCGTCATCTCGCAGATCGTGACCTTCCCCTATGCGATGGTGGTGTCGGCCGACAGCCCCTACAAGACGGTCGCCGACGTCGCCGCCGCGGCGAAGAAGGACCCGGGCAAGATCTCCTACGGCTCCTTCGGCCTCGGCAGCGCGCCCTACCTCATCAGCGAGCTCTTCGCGATGCAGACCGGGACCCAGTTGCTGCACATCCCCTACAAGGGCGCGGCCCAGGCGATCGCCGACGTGATGGGCGGCAACATCGTGTTCTTCATCGATTCGCTCCCCTCGCCGCTCGGCAACATCCGCGGCGGCAAGCTGCGCGCGCTCGCGGTCACCACGCCGCAGCGCACCAGCCAGATCCCCGACGTGCCGACGATGGCCGAGACGATTCCGGGCTTCGACACCACCGCGTGGTTGGGCATCGCGGCGCCGAAGGGCACGCCGAAGGAGATCGTGGCGCGCATCCACGAGGAGCTCAAGCAGATCGCGCTGGAGCCGGCCTACGCCGCCAAGCTGCGCGACATCGGCCTCGAGCCCGTGGCGAGCCCCTCGCCCGACCAGTTCCGCACCTACCTCGTCGCCCAGAAGCAGTACTGGGCCGACTTCGTGAAGAAGGCGAACATTCCCCTTGTCGACTAATGTCTCCCCCGCGAAGACGGGGGCCCAATCTCCTGTCACCCCCGCGAAGGCGGGGGCCCAATCTCCTGCCTCCCCCGCGAAGGCGGGGGCCCAATCTTCTGTCGCCCCCGTGAAGACGGGGGCCCAATCTCCCCGCGACCGCGGCGTCCGCGCCTACAAGATGCTTATCGACGGCCAGTGGGTCGAGGCCGCCGGGGGCAAGACCTTCGACAGCATCGATCCCTACACCGGACGCGCGTGGGCGAAGGCGCCCGCGGCCGATGCTGCCGACGTCGATCGCGCGGTGCAGGCGGCGCGCAGGGCATTCGAGACCGGCGAGTGGGCGAAGGCCACGCCCGCCTTCCGCGCGAAGTGCCTGCGCAAGCTCGGGCTGCTGCTGGAGTCCGGGTCGGAAGAGCTGGCGCACGTGCAGGTGATGGAAAACGGCAAAGTGATCCGCGAGGTGCTGGCGCAGACCCAGGGCCTGGCGAACTTCTGCCACTTCTTCGCCGGCGCCGCCGAGCACCTGCATGGCCACACCGTGCCGCTCTCGGTGCCCGACATGTTCAACTTCACCGTGCGCGAGCCGGTGGGCGTGGTGGGCGCGGTGATCCCGTGGAACAGCCCGCTCGCGCTGCTGCTGTGGAAACTCTGCCCGGCGCTGGCGGCCGGCAACACGATGGTGGTGAAGCCCTCGGAGATCACGCCGATCTCGACGCTGGTGCTGGCGGAGCTGTTCGAGAAGGCCGGCATTCCAAAGGGCGTGGTGAACATCGTCACCGGCGACGGCGCGGTGGGCTCGGCGCTGGTGAATCATCCGAGCGTCGATCGCATCGCGTTCACCGGATCGACCGCCACCGGCAAGGCGGTGGCGAAGCAGGCCGCCGAGCGCCTCGCGCGCGTGTCGCTGGAGCTCGGCGGCAAGAGCCCCAACGTGATCTTCCCCGACGCCGACCTCGACAACGCCATCAACGGCGTGCTGGCAGGCATCTTCGGCGCCACGGGGCAGACCTGCCTCGCGGGCTCGCGCGTGCTGGTGCACGAGTCCATCTACGACACCTTCGTGCCGAAACTGGTGGCGCGCGCAAAGGCGATCCGCCTCGGCGACCCGCTCGACGAGGCGACCGAGATGGGCACGCTCTCCTGCCGCATGCAGTACGACAAGGTGAAGCACTACACCCAGGTCGGCCTCGACGACGGCGCGAAGCTGCTGTGCGGCGGCTCGCACCCCGGCGACTCGGCGCTGAAGGCGGGGCTCTTCTGGGAGCCGACGATCTTCGGCGACGTCACCAACGACATGCGCATCGCCCGCGATGAGGTCTTCGGGCCGGTGCTGTGCCTCATCCGCTTCAAGGACGAGGATGAGGCGGTCAAGATCGCCAACGACACGCGGTTCGGATTGGCTGCGGGCGTGTGGACACTCGACGTGAAGCGCGCGCATCGCATGGCGAAGCGGCTACGGGCGGGGACGGTGTGGGTGAATACCTATCGGCGCACGAACTACGCGACGCCGTTCGGGGGGATGAAGGAAAGCGGCTTGGGGCGGGAGAACGGGCTGGAGGCGATCCACGAGTACACGGAGGTGAAGAGCGTGTGGATCGATACGGGGCCGGGGATCAAGGATCCGTTTAACCCGCGGGGGTAGTCCTACTTCGGTCGCCGCAGCAGTAGACAAGGGCGTGAACACCTATGTTGCGGCGTGTCGCGCTGCGAACGAGTGCAAGCCATCTAGGAGCACCCCAAGGCTTGGGTCGTTCTGCTTCGCTTGATAGGCGTCCATCGCCTCGACGACATCGGCCGCGAACTCGATGCCGTCCAGAACCGGCGTGTTTCCTCCAGCTATTACTGCCTCCCGCAACTTATCCTTGTAGAAGTCTCTCTGGCACTTCCGCTTTCCCAATTGGCCATTTGCCCCTACCACCGATCCAAATGCCGCGGGATCGGCAAAGAACCACTTTTCTACATGCGGATCGGGGCAGGCGACCACAATATCGCCGGCAATAGCGCTATCTAGAAGGTCGAGAATCTCCTTGCGCGCCGCCGTTGGCCCCTTGCAATTTCCATCAATGGTGACGATGAGAAGGTCGGGTGCTGTTAACGCGACGTCTCCGCGGAGAATGGCGCGCTGATAAACCTTCAGTTCGGATAACGCCTTGCCATGACCACCCAAGGCAACTCGTACATTGAGTTCATATTCGATTGCGGGGTCACGAAAAGCCTTACTCACAATCGCACTCACGAAAGTCTCGTGAGCTTGATCTTCAGCAAACAAGTCAACCCTAACCATCGAGTAAGCCCCTCATGAGGAGCTTCTCAAATACAGCCTCTTCATCGGCATCGGCGATCGCCCTTGCAACCTCTTGATCGTGGAAGAGTGGCCCAACATCCGGAAATTGCTCCACGGCAGTTCTGCCACCACCTCGGCGCTTTACGTTCAGAAGCCCGAATTCTTCCTTTCGTTGATGTTGAAGGCGTAGCAGCGCGTCACAAAACAGCGGCGAGTGCGTAGCCACAATCACCTGACGCGGTCGGCGCTCGTTGTAAGCCAAATTCCATAGGAGGGT
>JANMHV010000160.1:0-8594 GCA_031375445.1 Burkholderiales bacterium
CCTGTACTTCTCGTCGACAACCACCGAGGTCTTGATCTCGGAGGTGGAGATCATCTGGATGTTGATGCCCTCGTTGGCGAGCGCGCCGAACATCTTCGAGGCGATGCCGGCGTGGGTGCGCATGCCGATGCCCACCAGCGACACCTTGGCGATGCGGTCGTCGCCGACCACGCCGCGCGCCTGGATCGCGGGCTTCACCTGGCTCTCGAGGATCTGCATGGCGCGCTTGTACTCGTTCCTGTGCACGGTGAACGAGAAGTCCGTGAGCCCTTCGGAGGACGCGTTTTGCAAAATGATGTCCACGTCGATGTTGGCGTCGGCGATCGGGCCGAGGATCGCGAACGCGATGCCCGGCCTGTCCGGCACGCCCAGCACCTGGATCTTGGCTTCGTCGCGGTTGAACGCGATGCCGGAAATGATGGCCTGTTCCATGGTCTCGTCTTCCTCGAATGTGATCAGGGTGCCCATGTCGGTCGAGCTCACGTCGGTGAACGACGAGAGCACCCGCAGCTTCACCTTGTACTTGCCCGCGAACTCCACCGAGCGTATCTGCAGCACCTTCGATCCGAGGGAGGCGAGCTCCAGCATCTCCTCGAAGGTGATCGAATCGAGGCGCCGCGCCTCGGGCACCACGCGCGGGTCCGTGGTGTAGACCCCGTCCACGTCGGTGTAGATCTGGCACTCGTCGGCCTTCAGCGCCGCGGCGAGCGCGACTCCGGTGGTGTCCGACCCGCCGCGCCCGAGCGTCGTGATGTTGCCGGCGCGGTCGATGCCCTGGAACCCCGCCACCACCACGACGTGGCCGCTCGCCAGGTCCGCGCGGATGTTCTTGTCCTCGATCGAGAGGATGCGCGCCTTGGAGTAGGCCTCGTCGGTGAGGATCGGGACCTGGAAGCCGGTGTAGCTGCGCGCCTTCATCCCCAGGTTCGCCAGCGCGAGGCAAAGCAGCCCGATCGTCACCTGCTCGCCGGTGGAAGCGATCACGTCGATCTCGCGGGGGTCGGGGTCGGGGTTCAGCTCCTTCGCGAGCCCCAGCAGGCGGTTGGTCTCGCCCGACATGGCGGAGACGACCACCACCATCTGGTGGCCCTCACCCACGAAGCGCTGGACGCGCCGGGCCACCTCGCGGATGCGCTCGGAGGAGCCCATGGAGGTGCCGCCGTATTTCTGGACGATCAGGGACACGAATGTTTCACCGGCAAAAACCGCCATTTTATCAATTCTTCCGGCCGAGACCGGTACGCCGATGCAACCGGGCTTGGCGCCGGGCCGTAAAAGCTTCCAGCCGGCCAATCGTCTATAGTGGGATCGCCCCTCCGACGGCATGAGAACCCCCCTGCCACCCCAGAGCCTCGCCCTGTCCGCACTCGCCGTCGGTGTGGTGGCGACATTGCTGGCGTGGTGGGCCTCGTCCGGGCAGGCGGAGGTCCAGGCGCGCAGCGAGTTCCGCAGCCGGGTGCAAGTCGCCACCCAGCTCGTGGAGCGGCGCTTCCAGCGCTACGTGGACGTCCTCTACTCCCTGGACGCCTTCGCCAACCACGAGCCGGACTCGCCCCGCGACCAGTTCAGCCGCTTCGTCTCCGGCCTGGAGGTGGGACGGCGGCTGCCGGGCGTCCAGGCCCTCGAATTCATCCGCCGCGTGCCCGAGGCGCAGCGTGGTGCGTTCGTGGCCGCGGTGCGCGCCGACCGCACCGTGAGCCCGGTGGGTTACCCCGATTTCGACATCAAGCCTCCGGGACAGCGCGACGAGTATTGGGTGATCGACTTCGTCGAGCCCATGAAGGGCAACGAGCCCGCGTTCGGGCTCGACCTCCTCACGCGCGCCGCGCATGCGGCGGCGGAACACTCCCGGGACACCGGGCGGCCGACCATGACCAACCGCTACCGGCTCGCTCAGGAAACGGGGTCAAGCTACGGTCTCGTGATCTACCTGCCGGTGTACGGTCCGGAGCACCCGCGCACCCTGTCCGAGCGCCGGGCGCGCCTGCAGGGTTTCGTGAACGTGGTGCTGCGCGCCGACGAGATGCTTGCCGGGCTCCTCGTGGGCACGGCGGTCGAGGGGCTCTCGATGCGCATCCACGACGTGGGGTCCGAGGGCGCCGGGCCGACCGAGCCCCTCGATTCGACGCTCTTCTTCCGGTCGGGGCCCGCGACCGCGCCCGCCACCGCCTGGTACGAGTGGCGCCCTCGCGATGCGCAGAACCTCAACGTGGCGAGCCGCGTCTGGCGCCTCGAATTCGACGGCGCCCCGGAGCGCGCCCCGTGGGCGCTGCCGTTCCCACTCCTGGTGCTGTGCGCCGGGCTCGCGATGTCGGGGCTGGTCTACGGGATCCTGCGCACCCTGGCGGGCACGCGCAGCGAGGCGATCGGGCTGGCGCAGCGCGCCACGCGTGAGCTGCGTACGCAGTTATCCTTCAGCCAGCAGCTGCTGGAGGCGATCCCGAACCCCGTGTTCTTCAAGGACGCCTCCGGCAGGTACCTCGGCTGCAACCGCGCCTTCGAGGAGTACGTCGGCAAGCCGCGCGACGAGCTGGTGGGCCGCACCGTCTTCGACATCCTTCCCGAGGACCTCGCCGACGCCTCCCACGTGGCCGACAGGAACCTGCTGGAACAGCCCGGCGCGCAGATGTACGAGGCGAGCGCCGGGGCCGGCCGCGACGGGCGGCGCCGCGACGTGATCGTGAACAAGGCCACGTTCTACGACCCGTCGGGGAGCGTCGCGGGCCTGGTGGGCGTCATCGTGGACATCACCGAGCTGAAGAAGCTGGAGGCCGATACGCGGGAGAGCCACGAGCGCCTGCGCGCCGTGATCCAGGCGGCTCCCACGGCCATCATCGCGCGCGACCTCGAGGTGAAGGTGCGCATGTGGAACCCCGCCGCCGAGCACATGTTCGGCTGGAAGGAGGAGGAGATCCTCGGCACCGCCACCTCCATCGTCCCCCCGCACCTGCAGGAGGAAACGGCGGGGCTGCGCAACCGCGCCCAATCGGGCGAGATCATCTGGATCGAGGAGACCCAGCGCAAGCGCAAGGACGGGAGCTTGATCGACGTGTCGATCTCGATGGCCCCGCTCTACGGCGCCGACGGGAAAGCCAGCGGCACCATGGTCACCATCGCCGACATCGGGCCGCGCAAGCAGGCCGAGGCGGCGCTGCGCGAGAGCGAGGCGCAGCTGCGCCTGGCGATGGAGGCCGCGCAGATGGGCATGTGGTACTGGGAGGCCGACACCGACCGCTTCACCTACTCGGGCGGCCTGTCGGTGCTCTTCGGCCTTCCCGCCGATTCGCCCGCGCTGGACTATCGCGAGCTGCAGCGCCGTCTCCACGAGGAGGATCGGGAGCTCTTCGCCGCGACGCTGCGCCACGCGATCCGCGACGGAGCCGACTTCCAGGTCGACTACCGCGTGGTGTGGCCCGACGGCTCGATCCACTGGATCGCCAACCGCGGCCAGGTGCATCGCGGCGGCGACGGCCGGGCCCAGCGCGTGATCGGGGTCGCGATGGACCTGACCGACCGCAAGCTCGCCGAGCAGCGCATCGCGCACATGGCGCACCACGACGCGCTCACGGGGCTGCCCAACCGCGTGCTCCTGCGCGACCGCATCCAGCAGGCCATCGCCCAGGCGCACCGCACCAGCCGGCAGCTCGCGGTGCTGTTCATCGACCTGGATCGCTTCAAGACCATCAACGACTCCCTCGGCCACCAGCTGGGCGACCGGCTGCTGCAATCGGTGGCGAGCCGCGTGCTGGTGTGCGTGCGCGAGGGCGACACGGTGGCGCGCGTGGGCGGGGACGAATTCGTGATCGTGATCCCCGGGCTCGACGACGCGGCCGACGCCTCCTCCGTCGCCACCAAGATCCTCGAGGTGCTGGCGAGCGCCTTCCATTTGCACGGCAACGACCTGCACGTGGCCGCCTCGATCGGCATCGCGCTCTATCCCGCGGACGGCTCCGACGCCGAGACCCTGATGCGCAACGCCGACACGGCGATGTACCACGCCAAGGACATGGGGCGCGCGAATTTCCAGTTCTTCACCCAGCACATGAACGTGGCGGCGCAGCAACGCCTGTCGCTCGAGAATGCGCTGCGCCGCGCGCTCGAGGCGCGCGAGTTCGAGCTCGCCTACCAGCCGGTCTACGACATCCGCGACCGCACCATCACCGGGTTCGAGGCGCTGCTGCGCTGGCACCCCCCGGGCCGCGACCCGGTGGCGCCGGGCGACTTCATCGCCGCCGCGGAGGATTCGGGCCTCATCGTGCCGATCGGCGAGTGGGTGCTGAAGGAAGCGCTGCGCCAGGCCAAGGCGTGGCAGATGCCGGGGCGCAGCCTCGTGGTGGCGATCAACGTCTCGGCCAAGCAGCTCGCCCGCCCCAATTTCGTCGACCGGCTGCACCGCATGATCCAGGACACCGGCATCGAACCCAACCTGGTGGAGCTGGAAATCACCGAGAGCGTGATCATCGAGGGCGCGGGCGAGGCGCGCGACGCGCTCGACCACGTGGCGGCCCTCGGGGTGGGCATTGCCATCGACGACTTCGGCACCGGCTACTCGGGCCTCGGGTACCTGAAGCGCCTGCCCATCGACACGGTGAAGATCGACCAGTCGTTCGTGCGCGACTTGACCGTCGATCCGGATGACGCCGCCATCGTGACCGCCATCGTCGCCATGGCGCGCAGCCTCGGGCTGGACGTGGTGGCCGAGGGCGTCGAGACCGAGGAGCAGCTGGCGGAGCTGCAGCGCCTTGGATGCCACCGGGCGCAGGGGTACCTGCTGGCGCGGCCGATGAATGCGGCAGCGATGACGCGGCTGCTGGCTCGCTCTGGCGCTACTGCCGCGGCAGATTAAAGCGTTTTGCGCCCGGGCCCAGCCCGGGGAAAGCCTCGACCCGGGCGATACGAACCAGCAAGTGTCGGGATGGGATAGCTATTCGGGCGGCGATCCTGCGAGCGACACTCCCCGCCCTCTCGAGTCTTTCCCCAAGGGCTGTCCCGGGCTTCCTCCGTCCATGTCCACCAGCCCGACTTGATAAAGGGGAGTGGCGCTGCGCTACCCCACAGACTGGGCGGGCGGCGCTGCGCTTCTCCGCGTAACACCACACTCCCTCGCAGCCCCGGTGCGCGCGCATCACCTCCCTACAGACGCCTTTCGACGCACACCACTGGCAACGATGAGTAGTGACATCACCGATGGCAGCTCGGGACAGGCCTTGGGCAGGGTCTCGAGAGGGCGGGGAGTGTCGCTCGCGGGATCGCCGGCCGAATAGCTATCTCATCCCGACCTTAGCTGGTTCGAATCGCCCGGCTCGAGGCTTCGCCCGGCCTGGGCCCGGGCGCTAAGCGTTGTAATGCGACCGACTCGCCCCTACTGCGCGCGGGTATCCCCGGCGATCGCCTTCAGGTCCTCGGCGAAAGCGCTCTTGCCCTGCGTCTGCCGCAGCGTCGACACGAACTTCACCTTCACCGCGTCGTTGCCCGGCCAGATCTGCTCGAGCCAGGTGTAGCCCGCGTGTCCGTGGCCGGTGTAGGCGTAGCGATTCATCTCGGCGGAAACCGCGGCCAGCACGCCATTCTCGAAATAGTCTTCCCACTTGAGCTTGTCGGCGGAGCGGCTCGACTTGATGCTCGCGAGCCGCGCCTTCACTTCGGAAGTCCGCGTGTTGCGCCGGGAGGAGGAGTACTCCGCGCAGCGCTCCTTCAGCCACGCGTTGGAAGTGCCCACGGGGGTCGCGCACACCGGCGGGGGCATGCCCGGCAGACGCGTCTGCATCAGGTCGCGCGCGAACTGCATGCGCCCCTTGCTCCCCACCTCCAGCGCCACCAGCGGGAAATACGAGTTGGCGTAGGGGGCGAATGCGTTGGCCGAAGCGTCGTCCGCCGAGATCATCACCGGCTTGTGGCCGGGAATGTCGATGAACTCGCCGCCGCCCACGTTGCCTGCGTTGTACACCGCGACGCGCGCCACCTTGGGCTTCAGGCGATACACGTGATGGGTGGTGCAGCAGCTCGGCCCCCCGCTATGGCTGGAGAAGTGCAGGTCCGGCTGCTTGTCGCCGTCCAGGTCGCGGCCGATGGAATGCAGGGTCCACTTCGAACCCGGGTCCGTCTCCTTGGCGCTGGACTGCCACACGGGCTTGCCCTTCACCAGCAGCACCACCCGATCCTCGCCGGCCTTGGCATCCTTGGCGCCCTTCAGGCGCGCCACCACGGCGTCGAACTCGTTGAAGGTCTTGGTATCGAGGGATTCGAGGTTCTGCGACTCGAGCCAGGCCTTGGTGTCCTGCGCTTGCGCCATGGGTGCCGTGGCGAGGGCCGCGAAGGCGATCGCGGCGAGTGCGTGCTGGTGCATGTGGACTCCCCGACTGCGTTTCGTGGCCGTAAGTTAACACGGCAACCGGGGGTCGAGACCGCCTATCCCATCTGGCGCGGCGAGAAGCGGCGCGGGCCCATCGACTGCGCCATCTGGGCGCGGCGCAGGTGCGAGATGCGAAGCGACGCATGGAGGAAGTGGCCGAAGACTTCCTGGACGGCGCGATCGTCGTGCAGCTCGCGATTCAGGTCGGCGAGGCGATAGGTGAGGCCGTCGATGTCGTCGTCGTGGCGGATGGCATCGGCGCGGCATGCCTTCGGGAGCACCTGGCGCGCGTTGGGCTCGAGCGTGGAGAGGTACTGGCGCATCGCCTCGACGGTCTCGTCGACGGACTTGGCCTCCTCGAACCGGTCATGCCATGCGGTGCCCATGTCGCCCCTCCCGTGAACCATGGAGCCATTGTTCACCGCTGCCCGGGGCGCGCCCATCAGCCGAGGTTGCGACGCAAGGTGGGACTGCGCCGACCTTCACCATCGGGGTGCGGCTACTCCCCGTCGGGGGGCGTCCAATGTGACAGGGATGTCACCTTACTTCCCCTTGTCCGACATGGGGGGAAGGATCTGCACCGGGATCGGCTTGCCGGGGGTGAGCGGCGCGGGCGCCAGCTGGGCATCCTTCACGTGCTTGTGGAGCGTGTAGATCACCGCGCCCGAGGCGACCACGGCGAGAGCCGCGCCCAGCAGCCCCCGGCCGAGGATGCGCAGCGCGCGCACCGCGAGCTTCTCGCCGGGACGCTCTTCGTAGGTGCCGATGACAGCGTCGAGTTCCTTCTTGACGTCGATAGCCGGTGGCGCCTTCGGATCGGGGAAATTACGTTGCATCGCCCTATCTTGCACCGACCGGAAATCGGCCGGAAAGAGAGTACGCTCAAGGAGAGCTCTAAAGGGAGGCTCGCAAAATGACCAAATGCCAGAAGTGCGAAACCGGTCCGGCCGGAGTCGAAGGCCACGACAAGCTCTTTACCCATTCCATGACGAGCAACCAGGTCCAGTTCCGCTGCCAGGCTTGCGGCTCGATCTGGACGCGCCACTACGCCCCCCAGGGCGGCTACACGTGGGCCGCGCCGGATGGAATCGAGCATACCGGGGTGCGCGTTCCGGGTTCGGCCACCCAGGCCAACTGAACCGCGGGGTCCCTCCCGCTTTAGCTCTGCGCCCGCCCGATCCATTTCCCGACCGCGGGCGCCCGGTAGGATTCCATGGCATCGAGCAATGCATCGCTCGTGCCCGCCACCGGGATCATCGCCCGGTGCTCCGCCTTCACGAAGCCCTCCGCCACGCTGTGGTCGAGGAAGGCGAGCAGGCCCTCGAAGTAGCCCTCGATGTTGAGCAGCCCGCAGGGCTTGCCGTGGAGCCCCAGCTGCGCCCAGGTAAGCACCTCGAAGAACTCCTCCAGCGTGCCCAGGCCTCCGGGCAGCGCCACGAAGCCGTCGGCCAGGTCCGCCATCATCGCCTTCCTCTCGTGCATCGACTTCACCACGTGCAGCTCGGAGAGCCCGAGGTGCGCGACTTCCTTCGCGACCAGGGCCTCGGGCATCACGCCGACCACCTTGCCGCCCGCCGCGAGGGCCGCGTCCGCGAGGGCGCCCATCAACCCGACACGCGCGCCGCCGTACACCACGTCGAGCCCCCGACCGGCGAGCGTTCGCCCGAGGTCGCTCGCGGCGGCGGCATACGCGAGGCTGCCGCCGCTGTTGGAACCGGCAAAGACACAGATGCGTTTCAATGGATCTCCTGATGGCGGGGCGATCGCGTTCCGGGCTTACAATTGCGCTCGGGCTCCCGGAATAGTAAGCGTCCGGGCTCCACCACGACACATTCTGAAGGCTCCACGGAGGCATGTCCAAGGTGCGGAAGGTGACAGGTTGGCTCGCCATCGTCGCGTTGCTGTTCGCGCAACTCGCAGTGGCGGCATACGCTTGCCCGGAGGCTGTGGAGCCGGCCACTTCCCCGGCGGCGTCCTTCGCGAAGACGCCCTGCGACCAGCTCGACGCGGAGCTGTCCAACCTCTGCCAGAAGCACTGCCACGACGCCGAGCAGTCGCAGGCAGCGGCGCCGCTGCCTCCGGCATTCACGCCGGGCTTTACCGTCCACCTCCAGGCCACCGTCCCGGAGACGTCGATTTCGCCCCTCGAGCAGCGCTCCTTGCTGCATATCCACCCCCCTCCCATCACGATCCGCAACTGCTGCTTCCGGATCTGACCCGCCCTCGCTGACCGAGTCGGCGC
>JANMHV010000165.1:0-10064 GCA_031375445.1 Burkholderiales bacterium
CGGTCCTTATTTCGCCGCGGGCCGGGCTTCGCCCTTGCCCTTGGATTTCGCCACGAGCCTGCCCGGGGCGGGGACCGCCGCAAGCGCAGCGATGCTGCCGCCGGCCTTCTCGATGGCCGCCTTGGCGCCCTTCGAGGCGCCGACGCCGGAGATGGAGAATTTCTTCTCGACCTTGCCGGCCAGGATGATCTTGGCGCGCTTTGCCAGGGGCGAGACCAGGCCGGCGAGCTTGAGGCCCGCCAGGTCGATCGCGTCCCCCTTCACCTTGCCGAGGTCGCCGGAGCGCACTTCGACGGCCTTCTCGATGGTGACGGCGACGAAACCGCGCTTGGGCAGGCGCCGCTGCAGCGGCATCTGGCCGCCCTCGAAGCCCACCTTGTGGTATCCGCCCGCGCGGGACTTCTGGCCCTTGTGGCCACGGCCCGCGGTCTTGCCGAGGCCCGAGCCGATGCCGCGTCCGACGCGGCGGCGGGGCTTCTTGGAGCCGGCGGCCGGCTTGATGGTGTTCAGTTCCATGCGCTTATTCCTCGACCTTCACCAGGTAGCTCACCCGGTTGATCATTCCGCGGATCGCGGGCGTGTCGGCCACTTCCACCGTATGCTCGCGGTGGCGCAGGCCCAGCCCCTTCACCGACTCGCGGTGCTTGTGGATGGTGCCGCGCAGGCCCTTCACCAGGGTCACGCGGATGCGCTTGCCCGGGGTTTCCTGCGTGCCGGACTTGGACAACGGCTTCTTCTGGCTCATCTGCATGTCCCTCAGGCGATCTCTTCGACCTTCTTGCCGCGCTTGGCCGCGATCTCCGACGGGCGACGCTGCTGTGTCAGCCCGTCGAGCGTGGCGCGCACGACGTTGTACGGGTTGGTCGAGCCGTGGCACTTGGCCGAGATGTTGGTAACGCCCATCACCTCGAAGACCGCGCGCATGGCGCCGCCGGCCTTGATGCCGTTGCCCTCGACCGCCGGCTTCATCATCACGCGGGTGGCGCCGTGGCGGCCGAGCACGTCGTGGTGGATGGTGCCGCTCTTCAGGGGAACCTTCACCATGTTGCGGCGGGCCTGCTCCATGGCCTTCTGCACGGCCACCGGCACTTCGCGCGCCTTGCCCTTGCCCATGCCGATGGAGCCGTCGCCGTCGCCAACGACGGTGAGTGCCGCGAAGCCGAGGATCCGGCCGCCCTTCACCACCTTGGTGACGCGGTTGACCGAAATCATCTTCTCCCGGAGGCCGTCGCTGCGATCGTCCTGGCCCTGATTACGCTGGTCGTTTCTTGCCATGTCTCGTTTTCCTTAGAACTTGAGGCCGCCTTCGCGGGCCGCTTCGGCAAGGGCCTTGACGCGCCCGTGGTAGCTGAAGCCGGCGCGGTCGAACGCGACTTCCGTGACGCCCGCCGCCTTCGCCTTCTCGGCGATGCGCTTGCCCACTTCGGCAGCCGCGTCGGCTTTGGCGCCGTTGGGGTGCGAGGCGCGAACGTCCTTCTCCAGTGTGGAGGCGGAAGCGAGCACCTTGCCGCCCGAGGCATCGATCACCTGGGCGTAGATATGCTGGTTGGTGCGATGCACCGTGAGGCGGACGGCGGCCTGGCGCGAGATGCGAACGCGCGTCTTGGCGGCGCGGCGCAGCCTTGAGGTCTTCTTTTCCATTCAATAACTCCTGTGCCCGGGGAGTCCAGCGGCAGCCTGCTGTCCGCTGCGACGAGCGCCCCGATAGCTCATGAAAGTCGCGTTGATCACTTTTTCTTGGTCTCTTTGATGACGACCGTCTCGTCGGAGTAGCGCACGCCCTTGCCCTTGTACGGCTCCGGCGACTTGTACGCCCGGATCTCGGCGGCGACCTGGCCGACCTGCTGCCGGTCCACTCCCTTGATCAGGATCTCGGTCTGGGTCGGCGTCTCCGCCTTCACGCCGTCGGGCAGCGAGTGCACGATGGGGTGGGAGAAGCCGAGGCTCAGGTTCAGCTTGTTGCCCTGGGCCTGCGCGCGGTAACCCACGCCCACCAGGGTCAGCTTCTTCTGGAAGCCCTTCTCCACGCCGTGGACCATGTTCGCCACGTTGGCACGCATGGTGCCTGACAGCGCGTTCGACGCCTTGCTCTCGTCGGCGGCGGCGAAGGTGATCTTGCCGTCCTCGAACTTGACCGTCACCTCGCGGCCGATGGGGCGCTCGAGCGTGCCGAGCGGGCCCTTCACCGTGAGGCTGGACTCGCCGATGGTGACCTGCACCTTGTCGGGCACGATCACCGGATATTTTGCGATGCGGGACATTTCGTTTGCCTCCTTACACCACGACGCAGAGGACTTCGCCGCCCACGCCGGTCTCGCGCGCACGACGGTCGGTCATCACGCCCCGGGAAGTGGAGACGATGGCGACCCCCAGCCCGTTCATCACGCGCGGGATGTCGTCACGACCCTTGTAGATTCGAAGGCCGGGGCGGGAGACCCGCTCGATCTTCTCGATCACCGGCTTGCCGGCGTAGTACTTGAGGCCGATCTCGATGACGGGCTTGCCTTCCTGGTCGCGGACCGCGAAGTCCTCGATGTAGCCCTCGTCCTTGAGGACCTGGGCGATGGCCTGCTTCACCTTCGATGACGGCACGAACACGCTCACCTTCTCGGTGGCCTGCGCGTTGCGGATGCGCGTCAACATGTCGGCGATGGGATCACTCATGCTCATTTCGTGTCTCCTACCAGCTCGCCTTGATCATTCCGGGGATCTCGCCGCGCATCGCGATTTCGCGAATCTTGTTGCGCGCGAGGCCGAACTTGCGGAACGTGCCGCGCGGGCGCCCGGTGATGGCGCAGCGGTTGCGCAGCCTCACCGGGGACGCGTCGCGGGGCATCGCCTGGATCTTGGCGCGAGCCTCGTCCCTGGCGTCGTCCGTGGCCTTCTGGTCGTTGATGATGGCGAAGAGCTGCTTGCGACGCTCCGCGAATTTCTTCACGGTGACGCGGCGCTTCAGGTCGCGGTTGATGACGGAAAGCTTGGCCATTAGGTCCTCTCGGTCCTGAACGGGAACCGGAACGCTGCGAGGAGAGCCTTGGCTTCCTCGTCGGTCTTCGCGGTCGTGGTGATGGAGATGTTCAGACCCCGGATGGCGTCGACCTTGTCGTACTCGATCTCCGGGAAAATGATCTGCTCCTTGATGCCCATGTTGTAGTTTCCCCGGCTGTCGAAGGCCCGGCCGGAGATGCCGCGGAAGTCGCGAACGCGCGGCAGCGCGATCGTGACCAGGCGGTCGAGGAACTCGTACATGAGGCGGTTGCGCAGGGTGACCGACGTGCCCACCGGGTATCCGGCGCGGACCTTGAACGCCGCGATCGACTTGCGCGACTTGGTGATCACCGGCTTCTGGCCCGCGATCTTCTGCAGGTCGGCGCTGGCGTTCTCCAGGATCTTCTTGTCGGCCACCGCTTCTCCCACGCCCATGTTGAGCGTGATCTTCTGGATGCGCGGCACCTGCATCGTGGTCTTGTAGCCGAACTGCTTCATCAGCGACGGCACGATGGTCTCGAGATACTGGACCTTTAGTCGCGGCGGCTGGGTGGGCGCGGCCTGGCGCTCGACGGGCTTGTCGCCCTTCGGCTGCTTAGGCTGCTTGGATTCCTTGGCGGGCTTGGCGTCGAGGGAGGGCGGCTTGGCGGCCTTCGCGTCCTTGCCCTTCTTGGCGTCCTTGTCTTTCGTGTCTTTAGCCATTGTCTAGAGCCTCAAACGTCCACGACTTCGCCGTTGGACTTGAAGAAGCGCACCTTGCGCGGGACCTGCCCGCCTTGCGCTTCCAGGAACTTGATTCCGACGCGATCGCCCTTGCCGGTGGCCGGGTTGACGAGCATCACGTTGGAGATCGCCATCGGCATCTCCTTGTCGACGATGCCGCCCGCCTGGCCCTTCACGGGGTTCGGGCGCTGGTGCTTCTTCGCCCGGTTGACGCCTTCGACCAGGACCTTGCCCGTTTCGTAGACGCGGAGCACCGAGCCGCGCTTGCCCTTCTCGCGCCCGGTGGTGACGACGACCTGGTCGCCCTTGCGGATCTTGTTCATGTGGCCTCCTACAGCACTTCCGGGGCGAGCGACACGATCTTCATGAAGCGCTCGGTGCGGAGCTCCCGCGTGACCGGCCCGAAGATGCGCGTGCCGATCGGCTCGAGCTTGGGGTTGAGGAGCACCGCCGCGTTGGTGTCGAACTTGACCACCGAGCCGTCGGGGCGGCGCACGCCGTGGGCCGTGCGAACGACCACGGCACTGTAGACCTCGCCCTTCTTCACGCGGCCGCGCGGCGCAGCGCTCTTGATGCTGACCTTGATGATGTCCCCGATGCCCGCGTAGCGACGCTTGGAGCCGCCGAGCACCTTGATACACATCACCGAGCGCGCGCCGGTGTTGTCGGCGACGTCGAGAATGGATTGCATCTGAATCATTGTTCTCTCTCCAACTTGACCCGGTGGCAGAGCCAGCCAGGCAGTCTTGGATCCGTCTTCCGCCGCCGCCCGCTCCCTGATGGGACCGGGGGGAAGCTGGTCTTGGGTTCCCTGCCGGTGATGCGCAGGGGGGTCGAACTGCAACCGCTGTGGGCCCGGGCGTTTGATGCTGCTTGGCTTCGGCTGGCGGCCGGGCGGCCCCCGAATCGCGAAGATCCGGGCTTACAAACTGGACTCCCGGCCACGAAGCCCGCGGCCGGGAGCTAGCAAAGACCACGATTCTAGCAGGTTTCCGGCCTGCTTGCCAAGCCCCTTTCCGCTATTCCGGACGGGCGCGCTCGGCGACGCGTGCGACCTTCCAGGCCTTGGTCTTGGAGATGGGACGGCACTCCTCGATCACGACCTTGTCGCCCACCTTGGCGTCGTTGCCCTCGTTGTGGGCGTGGTACTTGCGCGAGCGGCTCACCACCTTGCCGATCACCGGGTGCATCACCTGGCGCTCGACCACGACGGTCACCGTCTTGTCCATCTTGTCGCTCACGACGCGGCCGGTGAGCTGGCGCTGGTTCTTGGCGGCCTTCTGGGCGGGCTCGGCGGTCATTTGGCGCTCGCTTTCTTCTGGGAAATGAACGTGTGCACGCGGGCGATCTGCCGGCGCACGCGCTCGATCTCGCTCGGCTTGGTGAGGCTCTGCGTGGCCAGCTGCATGCGCAGGCCGAACTGCGCGCGGCGCAGCTCCAGCAGTTCCTTGTTCAGGTCTTCCGCGCTCTTCGCGCGAAGCTCGTCATTCTTGCTCATGGTTTCCTCCTCAGCCTCCGATGGAGCGCTGAACGAACGTGGTGCGGATGGGCAGCTTGGCCGCGGCGAGCGCGAACGCCGCCCGGGCCGTGGCCTCGTCGATGCCGTCCATCTCGTAGAGCACCTTGCCGGGCACGATCTCGGCGACGAAGTACTCGGGCGAACCCTTGCCGTTGCCCATGCGGACCTCGGCCGGCTTCTTGGAGATGGGCTTGTCCGGGAAGATGCGGATCCAGACGCGGCCACCCCGCTTGATGTGGCGGGTCATCGCCCGGCGCGCGGCCTCGATCTGGCGCGCCGTGAGGCGCCCCCGGCCGATGGCCTTCAGGCCGAACTCGCCGAAGGAGACCTTGGCGCCGCGCGTGGCGACACCCTTGTTGCGGCCCTTCTGCTCCTTGCGGTACTTCCTTCTAGCTGGCTGCAGCATTTCGCACCCCTGGTTTCCTGGCGGGTTTCTTGTCGGGCTCCGGAGCCGGCGCCACCGGCGTCTCGCCCTTGCCCAGCACCTCGCCCTTGAAGACGAGGACCTGGACGCCGATCGTGCCGTACGTGGTGCGGGCCTCCGAAAGGCCGTATTCGATGTCGGCGCGCAGCGTATGCAGCGGCACGCGGCCTTCGCGGTACCACTCGGTGCGCGCGATCTCGGCGCCGTTCAGGCGGCCGGCACTGGTGATCTTGATGCCCTGGGCGCCGAGGCGCATGGCGTTCTGCATCGCGCGCTTCATGGCACGGCGGAACATCACGCGCTTCTCGAGCTGGCTGGTGATCGAGTCGGCGATCAGCTGCGCGTCGAGCTCGGGCTTGCGGATCTCCTCGATGTTCACATGCACCGGCACGCCCATCAGCTTCTGCAGCGCTGTCCGCAGGCCTTCGATGTCCTCGCCCTTCTTGCCGATCACCACACCCGGGCGCGCCGAGTAGATCGTGATGCGCGCGTTCTTCGACGGGCGCTCGATCACCACCTTGCCGACGGCGGCGTGCGACAGCTTCTTCTTGAGGTACTCGCGCACCTTGATGTCCTCGGCGAGCATGCCGGGGAAGTTCTTGGTGTTCGCGAACCACTTAGAACCCCAGTTTCGGTTCACCGACAGGCGGAAACCGACCGGGTTGATCTTCTGTCCCATGGCTAGTCCTTTTTCCCGTCGCCGACCGTGAGGAAGACGTGGCAGGTGGGTTTCACGATCCGGTTGCCGCGGCCCTTGGCGCGCGCCTGGAAGCGCTTGAGCACCGGGCCCTTCTCGACGTAGATGCTGGTGATCTTCAGCTCGTCGATGTCGGCGCCGTTGTTGTGCTCGGCGTTCGCGATCGCGCTCTCGAGCACCTTCTTGATGATCTTGGCGCCCTTCTTCGGGGTGAAGGCGAGGATGTTGAGGGCGCTGCCGATCGGCTGGCCGCGCACGAGGTCGGCGACGAGGCGGCCCTTCTGGGCCGACAGCCTCACGCCGAATAGTTTCGCATTGACGTTCATCGCGGTCTCTCCGTTACTTCTTCGGCGGGCCCGACGGTGCCGCGACCTTCTTGTCGGCCGAGTGGCCCTTGAAGGTGCGCGTCAGCGCGAACTCGCCCAGCTTGTGGCCCACCATGTTCTCGGTCACGTACACGGGGATGTGCTGCTTGCCGTTGTGGACCGCGATCGTGAGACCGACGAAATCGGGAAGGACGGTGGACCGGCGCGACCAGGTCTTGATCGGGCGCTTGTCCTTGGCGGCCTGGGCCGTCTCGACCTTCTGCATGAGGTGCCCATCGACGAACGGGCCTTTCTTGATTGAACGTGCCATGTCTACCCCTTAGGCCTTCTTGTGGCGGCTGCGCACGATCATCACCTGGGTGCGCTTGTTGGAGCGGGTCTTCTTTCCCTTGGCCGGCTGGCCCCACGGAGACACCGGGTGCCGGTTGCCGCGGGTGCGGCCGCCGAGCGGGTGGTCCACCGGGTTCATGGTCTCGCCACGCACCGTCGGGCGGATGCCGCGCCAGCGGTTGGCGCCGGCCTTGCCGATCTGGCGCAGGTTGTGCTCTTCGTTACCGACCTCGCCGACCGTGGCCTTGCAGTTCACGTGGACGCGGCGGATCTCGCCCGAGCGCATGCGAAGCTGAGCGTACTCGCCCTCGCGGGCGAGCAGTTGCACGCCGGCGCCGGCGGCACGGGCGATCTGCGCGCCCTTGCCGGGCTGCATCTCGACGCAGTGCACCGTGGTGCCCACCGGGATGTTGCGCAGCGGCAGCGCGTTGCCCGACTTGATCGGGGCTTCCGAACCGCTCTCGACCTTCTGTCCCACTATCAGGCCCTTGGGGGCGATCATGTAGCGGCGCTCGCCGTCGGCGTAGTAGACGAGGGCGATGTTGGCGCTGCGGTTCGGGTCGTACTCGAGGCGCTCGACCTTGGCCGGGATGCCGTCCTTGTCGCGACGGAAATCCACGATACGGTAGTGCTGCTTGTGGCCCCCACCCTGGTGGCGGGTGGTGATGTTGCCCATGTGGTTGCGGCCCGCCCGCTTCGACTGCTTCTCGAGCAGCGGATAGTGGGGCGCGCCCTTGTGAAGGTCGGCGTTGACGACCTTCACCATCGACCGGCGTCCGGCCGAGGTGGGTTTGGTCTTTACGAGAGCCATGTCAGGCCACTCCTTCCACGAAATTGATGTCGCCGTCGAGCAGGCTCACGTAGGCTTTCTTGTAGCCCTTGCGGCGCCCGATGAAGCGCCCGTGGCGCTTCTCCTTGCCCTTCACGTTCACGACGTTGACCGCGCCCACCGAGACCTTCTGCTCCTTGAAGAGCAGCTCCACGGCGGCCTTGATCTCGGCCTTGGTCGCGTCGGGCAGGACCTCGAAGACGACCTGCTTGCGAGTCTCGCCAACCATCGTGGCCTTTTCCGAAATCACCGGAGCCACGATCACCTTCATCAGTCTTTCCTGGTTCATGCCAGCGCCTCCTCGAGGTGCTTGACCGCGGCCTTGGTGACCAGGACGCGCGCGAAGCGCATCAGGCTCACGGGGTCGGCATGGCGGGCTTCGAGCACCATCACGTTGGGAAGGTTGCGCGACGAGAGGTAGAGATTCTCGTCGAGGGCCTCGGTGAGGATCAGCACGTGGTCCACGCCCATGGTGCGCAGCTTTCCGGCCAGCTCCTTGGTCTTGGGTGCCGCGAGCGTGATCTCCTCGATCACCGTCAGGCGCTCCTCGCGGACCAGCTGCGACAGGATCGCGGCCATGCCGGCGCGGTACATCTTGCGGTTGACCTTCTGCGAGAAATTCTCGTCGGGGTTGTTCGGGAAGGTGCGTCCGCCGCCACGCCACAGGGGCGAGGACGTCATGCCCGAACGGGCGCGACCGGTGCCCTTCTGGCGCCACGGCTTCTTGGTCGAGTGGCGCACTTCGGCGCGGGTCTTCTGCGCGCGGGTGCCCTGCCGGCCGTTGGCCTGGTAGGCGACGACGATCTGGTGGACCAGGGCCTCGTTGTATTCCCGCCCGAAGAGGGTCTCGGAAGCGTCGACGGACTTGCCCGCCTCACCCTTCTCGTTGATGACCTTGAGTTCCATTATTTGGCTCCCTTGACCGCCGCCTTGGGCGCCTTGGTCTTCACGCTGAGGCGCACGATGACGGCGCTGTTCTTCGCGCCGGGCACCGAGCCCTTGACCATGATGAGCGAGCGCTCGGCGTCGACGCGCGCGACTTCCAGCAGCTGGATGGTGCGCTGCACGTCACCCAGGTGCCCCGACATGCGCTTGCCGGGGAACACGCGGCCCGGGTCCTGCGCCATGCCGATGGAGCCGGCGCTGTTGTGCGACAGCGAGTTGCCGTGCGAGGCGCGGTTCGACGAGAAGTGGTGGCGCTTGATCACGCCGGAGAAGCCCTTGCCGAGCGTGACACCGGTGACGTCGACCTTCTGGCCGGCCTCGAACATGTCGACATTCAGCACCGAGCCGGGCTTCAGCTCACCCGCCTTGGAGGAATCCACGCGGAACTCGCGCAATTGCGTGCCGGCTTCCACCCCGGCCTTGGCGAAGTGACCCGCCATGGCCTTGGTGACACGGGTGGCGCGGCGCTTGCCGAAGGCCACCTGCACGGCAACGTAGCCGTCCGCTTCCTGGGTTTTGACCTGCGCGACGCGGTTGCCGCTGCAGTCGAGCACCGTCACGGGTACGGACGTGCCGTCATCCTTGAAGATGCGCATCATGCCGACCTTGCGGCCGACGAGACCGAGACTCATCTCTCTATCCTTTCGTATTGTCCCTTGCGATGCGGCCGCAAAGCTGCCGCCATCCCACAAGAGTGCCGGCAGCGATTGGCCGGCCCTTCACCTTCCGTGCCCGCGGGGACTCTCCCGTGGCGCGGTAAACCGTCAATTATACATCAACTTGGGGGTTTCCCCCCGGAATTCCTACAGCTTGATCTCGACGTCCACGCCGGCCGGGAGGTCCAGCTTCATCAGCGCATCGACCGTCTTGTCGGTCGGCTCGATGATGTCCATGAGGCGCAGGTGGGTGCGGATCTCGAACTGGTCGCGCGAGGTCTTGTTCTTGTGCGGCGAGCGCAGGATGTCGAAGCGCTCGATGCGCGTGGGCATGGGCACGGGGCCCTTCACCACGGCGCCGGTGCGCTTGGCCGTCTCCACGATCTCGAGGGCCGACTGGTCGATCAGCTTGTAGTCGAACGCCTTGAGGCGGATGCGGATCTTCTGCTTAGCGGGGGAAGCTTGGGCCATATGTGTCTTTCAGCTGACTACTCGAGGATCTTGGAAACGACGCCGGCGCCGACGGTGCGGCCGCCTTCGCGGATGGCGAAGCGCAGCTTCTCTTCCATCGCGATCGGCGCGATCAGCGTGACCGTCATCTTGATGTTGTCGCCGGGCATCACCATC
>JANMHV010000168.1:0-39025 GCA_031375445.1 Burkholderiales bacterium
GCCATCCGCCAGGCCGCACTGCTGCGCTTCCGCCCGATCCTCATGACCACGATGGCGGCCCTGCTGGGCGCGCTGCCGCTGATGCTCTCCTGGGGTGTGGGCGCGGAGCTGCGCCGGCCGCTCGGGATCGCGATGGTGGGCGGGCTCATCTTCTCGCAGCTGCTCACGATCTTCACGACGCCGGTGATCTACCTCTACTTCGATCGCGGCGCGGCACGGTGGCGGGAAAAATTCGGAAGTGCGAAGACCGTGGCTGACGGTGGCAGTAAACCTCGGGAATGGGGATGAATGGGATGAATGGGATGACGATGGGAGCGCAGTGCGAAGCCTTTCGTAAAGGCCACGACTGTCAGCGGCATTCACGGTACTTGCTCACTTGTTCATCCCATTCATCACATTCATCCCATTCATTCCCATTCCCCGCTTTTTGCTCGCATCACTCGCTGCCGTGAACCTCATCGAGCCCTTCATCCGCCGGCCGGTGGCGACCACGCTGCTCACCATCGGCGTGGCGCTGGCCGGTGCCGTGGCGTTCACGCTGCTGCCGGTGTCGCCGCTGCCGCAGGTGGACTTCCCGACGGTGTCGGTGTCGGCCTCGCTCCCGGGGGCGAGCCCCGAGGTGATGGCGGCCACGGTCGCCACCCCCCTCGAACGCGCGCTGGGCCGCATCGCCGGGGTGACGGAGATGACCTCGCAGTCGTCGCTGGGCAACGCGCGGGTCACGATCCAGTTCGAGCTCTCCCGCGACATCAACGGCGCCGCGAGGGAGGTGCAGGCGGCGATCCAGGCGGCGAGGAGCCAGCTGCCCTCGAGCCTCCCGAACAATCCCACCTACCGCAAGGTGAACCCGGCCGACGCGCCGGTGATGATCCTGGCGCTCACCTCCGACCGGCACACGCGCGGGCAGATGTACGACCTCGCCTCCACCATCCTCGCCCAGCGCATCTCGCAGATGGCGGGCGTGGGGCAGGTGACGGTCGGCGGCGGCTCGCTGCCGGCGGTGCGCGTGGAGCTGAACCCCACGGTGCTGAACAAGCTCGCCATCGGCTTCGAGGAGGTGCGCTCGGCGATCACCTCCACCAACGCCAACCGGCCTAAAGGTTCGCTGGACGACGGCGAGCGCTACTGGCAGGTCGGCGCCAACGACCAGGCGAAGTCGGCGAAGGAATACGTGCCGATCGTGGTCGCCTACCGCAACGGCGCCGCGGTGCGCCTGGGCGACCTCGCACGCGTGGAGGACAGCGTCCAGGACATCCGCAACTACGGGGTCGCCAACGGCAAGCCCGCGGTGATGCTGATCATCAACCGCCAGCCCAACGCCAACATCATCGAGGTGGTGGACCGGGTGCAGGCGGCGATCCCGGAGCTGCGCGCCTCGGTGCCGGCCGACGTCGACCTCACCCTCATGATGGAGCGCACCTCCACCATCCGCGCCTCGCTCCGCGAGGTGGAGCGCTCGCTGGTGATCTCGGTGGCGCTGGTGATCCTGGTGGTGTTCCTGTTCCTGCGCAACGGCCGGGCGACGCTCATTCCCGCGGTGGCGGTGCCGGTGTCGCTCATCGGCACCTTCGGCGCGATGTACCTGCTGGGCTACAGCCTTAATAACCTGTCCCTGATGGCGCTCACCATCGCCACCGGCTTCGTGGTGGACGACGCCATCGTGGTGCTGGAGAACGTCTCGCGCCACATCGAGCGCGGCATGAAGCCCTTCGAGGCCGCCCTGCAGGGCGCCCGCGAGGTGTCGTTCACCGTGGTGTCGATGAGCATCTCGCTGGTGGCGGTGTTCATCCCGATCCTCTTCATGGGCGGCATCATCGGGCGGCTCTTCCGCGAGTTCGCGGTGACGCTGTCGGTCGCGATCGGGATCTCGCTCGTGGTGTCGCTCACCACCACGCCGATGATGTGCTCCCTGCTGCTGCGCCCCGCGAAGGAGAAGCCGCCCGGGCGCCTCTCCCGCTGGGCCGAGCGCGGCTTCGACCGGATCCTGGCGGGCTACGGGCGGACTCTCGGCTGGGCTCTGCGCTGGCCCGCGATCATGCTGCTGGTGTTCATCTCCACGATCGGCCTCACGGTCTACCTCTACAAGGTGGTGCCGAAGGGCTTCTTCCCGCAGCAGGACACCGGGCGCCTGATGGGATTCGTGCGCGCCGACCAGTCGATCTCGTTCCAGGCGATGCGCGAGAAGCTCGACCGCTTCGTCGCCATCGTGATGGAGGACCCGGCGGTGGAGAGCGTGACGGCGTTCACGGGCGGCGGCCAGCGCAACCGCGCCCAGATGTTCGTGGCCCTCAAGGCCATCAAGGACGGCCGCGAACCGATCGACCAGGTGATGACACGCATCCGCACCGCCACCTCGAAGGAGCCGGGCGCCAACCTGTTCCTCACCCCGGTGCAGGACCTGAGGGGCGGAGGGCGGCAGAGCGACGCGGCGCAGCAGTTCACGCTCCGGGGCGACGATCTCACCGAGCTGCGCACCTGGGGCACGCGGGTGGAGCGGGCGCTGCGCGAGCTGCCGATGATCACCGACGTGAACTCCGACCAGGAAAACCGCGGGCTGCAGTTGACGCTCGTGATCGACCGGGCCACCGCGGCGCGCCTCGGGGTCACGGTGCGCGCCATCGACTCGACGTTGAACTTGGCCTTCGGCCAATCCCAGGTGTCCACCATCTACCAGGACCGCAACCAGTACCGCGTGGTGATGGAGGCGGCGCCGGAATTCCTGCAGTCCCCGGAGGTTCTCAACTCCGTCTACGTGCTCTCGCCCACCCGGGGCCAGGTGCCGCTGTCGGCCGTGGCGCGCTACGAGCCCACGCTGGCGCCGCTGTCGGTGAGCCACCAGGGCACCTTCGCCGCCACCACCGTCTCGTTCAACCTGGCCGAGGGTGTCGCGATGTCGGAGGCGTCGGACGCGATCCGCGGTGCGATGGCGCAGATCGGCGTCCCCACCAGCATCTACGCTTCATTCGAGGGCACGGCGAAGCTCTTCCAGCAGGGGATGGACAGCCAGCCGTTCCTGATCCTCGCCGCCCTCCTCACGGTGTACATCGTGCTCGGCATCCTCTACGAGAGCCTGATGCATCCGATCACGATCCTCTCCACGCTGCCGTCCGCGGGGGTGGGAGCGCTGCTGGCCCTCCTCCTCTTCAAGACCGAGTTCTCGATCATCGCGCTGATCGGGGTGATCCTGCTGATCGGCATCGTGAAGAAGAACGCGATCCTGATGATCGACTTCGCCCTCGACGCCGAGCGCTCGCGCAACCTCTCCTCCCGCGACGCCATCTACGAGGCGTGCCTGCTGCGCTTCCGCCCGATCATGATGACCACCATGGCCGCGATGTTGGGCGCGATTCCGCTGGCGCTGGGCACCGGCGACGGCGCGGAGCTGCGCCGGCCGCTGGGGATCTCGATCGTGGGGGGGTTGATCGTGAGCCAGCTGCTGACCCTTTACACCACTCCCGTTGTCTATCTTTACCTCGACCGCGGACGGCTCTGGGTCCGCCGCAAGTTGGGACGCCCCGAGGGGCATGCGCCCGCGCCGGTGGCCGGGGACTAAGGCACTGCAACCACAGATGAACACAGATGAACATAGATAACACCCTGCATGTTGGCCGTGGCTGCGTTGCCCGGTGTCGGGTACTCGCACGACGCATTGCCTTTATCCGTGTGCATCTGTGTTCATCCGTGGTTTCCCTGCTTCTTCTCGCCTCATGCGCCATCGGCCCGAACTACTCGAAGCCGGCAGTGGAGACGCCGCAGGCGTTCAAGGAGGCGGGCGACTGGCAGGTGGCCAGGCCCGCCGATGACCTGCCGAAGGGCAAGTGGTGGGAGGCCTTCAACGACCCGGTGCTGAACGGCCTCGCCGAGCAGGTGGAGGTGTCGAACCAGACGCTCGCCGCCGCCGAGGCCCGCTACCGCCAGGCCCGCACCGGCGTGCAGGCCGCGCGCGCGGGGCTCTTTCCCACGGTGGGAGCGAGTGGCGGCGCCTCGCGCAGCCGGCGCGGCGAGGGCAGCACTGCCTCGAGCTACGACATCGGCCTCGATGCCCGCTGGGAGGTGGACCTGTGGGGCCGCGTGCGCCGCCAGGTCGAGGCGAGCAGCGCCGCGGCCGAAGCGAGCGCCGGCGACCTCGCCGCGGCGCGGCTGTCGCTGCAGGCGGAGCTCGCCCTCAACTACTTCCTGCTGCGCGTGACCGAGGTGGGCAAGAAGATTCTCGATGACACGGTGGTGGCGCTGGAGCAGTCCCTCAAGGTGACGCAGAATCGCTACCGCGCCGGCGTCGCCGCGCGAGTGGACGTCGTGCAGGCCGAAGCGCAGCTCTACAGTGTTCGCGCCCAGGCCCTCGACCTCACCGTCACGCGAGCGACCCTCGAGCACGCCATCGCCGTCCTGGTAGGCAAGCCGCCCGTAGCGTTTTCGCTGCCGGCGGCGCCCTTCGAGGCGCGCATCCCGCCGATCCCTCCGGGGCTTCCGTCGACGCTGCTCGAGCGCCGTCCGGACGTCGCCGCCGCCGAGCGCCGCGTGGCCGCGGCCAACGCGCGCATCGGGGTGGCGCAGGCCGCCTACTTCCCGGCGCTCACCCTCTCCGGTGGCGCCGGATTCGCGAGCAACGCGCTGTCCTCGCTCATCTCGGCGCCCAGCCGCGTCTGGTCCCTCGGCCTCGGGCTCGCGGGCACGGTCCTCGATTTCGGCGGCCGCGCCGCCGAGGTGGAGCGCAGCCGCGCCGCCTATGACGAGACCGTGGCGAATTACCGGCAGACGGTGCTGGAGGCATTCCAGGAAGTCGAGGACGGCCTCGCCACGCTGCGCATCCTCGGCGAGGAGGAAGTGATCCAGCGCGAGGCCGCCCGCGCCGCGCGCGAGAGCCTCGCGCTCACGCAGAACCAGTACAAGGCGGGCACGGTGAGCTACCTCAACGTGGTGGTGGTGCAGGCCGCGCAGCTGAGCGAGGACCGGCAGACGGTTCAACTCCTCGGGCGGCGCCTCGCCGCCGCCGTCGCCCTGGTGCGCGCGCTGGGCGGCTCTTGGTGAAATAATGGCGGGCAAAACAGGTGTCCACAACATGACAGCCGCCCCCGACCTCGAGAGATTCACGCAGTGGGTAGGCAGGAGCGAGACGCGCCGTGACGTCGCCACTGCGGCGCCGCTCGTGTCGCTCTGCGCCCTGCTCGATCGCGAGGACCCCGCGCCGCAGCCGGGGGACGCCGCGCCGCCCCTCGCGCACTGGCTCTACTTCCTTCCGAATTACCGCCAGTCCGACGCGGGCGAGGATGGCCACGTTGCCCGCGGCGGGCTGCTTCCGGAGATGCCGCTGCCGCGCCGCATGTGGGCGGGGAGCCGCATCCTCTTCCACCGGCCGCTGCGCGTGGGCTCCGCCATCGAACGCATCTCGACCATCCGCGACGTGAACGTGAAGCACGGCCGCAGCGGCGCGTTGGTGTTCGTGACCGTCCGCCACGAGGTCGGCGACGAGGCGGGCGCGGTGCTCACCGACGAGCACGACATCGTGTTCCGGGGCGAGGGCGCGCTCGCCAATCCCCCGGTGCCGGCCCCCGAGGGCGCGCCGTGGAGCCGCGAGATCCGCCCCGACCCGCTGCTGCTCTTCCGCTACTCCGCCATCACGTTCAACGGCCACCGCATCCACTACGACCATCCGTACACGACGAAGGTCGAGGGCTACCCGGGCCTCGTGGTGCACGGCCCCCTCATCGCCACCCTGCTGGTCGACCTGCTGCGGCGCAAGAAGCCGGGGGTCGTGCTCACCGGCTACGATTTCCGGGCGCTGCGCCCGCTCCACGACGTGGCGCCGTTCCAGACCTGCGGCGCACCCGACGAGACCGCGCGCTCGGCGCGCCTCTGGACCCGCGACGCGGAAGGCGCCATCACGATGGAAGCCACCGCGCGATGGTAGAGTCCCGCCCATGCTGATCAACTGTGTTGCCTACCAGGAGGGCAAGCGGCTCGCCGACATCCCGATCGCCGAGATCAGCGAGTACCTGAAGCATCCAGAATGCTTCGTCTGGGTGGCCCTGAAGGACCCCGACGACGCGGAGCTGGACCTCATGAAGGCCGAGTTCGACCTGCACGAGCTCGCCGTGGAGGACGCGCGCCACGGCCACCAGCGCCCCAAGATCGAGGAGTACGGCGAGGTCCTGTTCGCGGTGCTGCAGATCCCGTTCATCGAGGGCAGCGAGATCAAGGTGGGCGAGGTGAGCGTCTTCGTCGGGCCCAACTTCGTGCTGTCGGTGCGCCGCGGCGTGGAACCGGGCTTCACCGCCGTGCGCGAGCGCACCGAGCGCGAGCCCCACCTCCTCAAGCACGGCGCCGGCTTCGTCTTCTACGCCATCATGGACAACGTGGTGGACCGCTACTTCCCGCTGGTCGACGCGCTCGAGGTGGAGCTGGAGACGGTGGAGCAGCGCATCTTCGCCGACACCTCCTCGAGGCGCAACGCCGAGACGCTCTACGACCTCAAGCACCGCCTGATGGTGGTGCGCCACGCCGTGGAGCCGCTGATCGAGGCCGCCCACAAGCTCTACGGCGGCCGCGTGCCGCACGTCTGCGTGGGCACGCAGGAGTACTTCCGCGACATCTACGACCATCTGCTGAGGGTCAGCCAGCAGCTCGACGGGCTGCGCGACATGGTGATCACCGCGATGTCGGTGAACCTGTCGATGATCTCGCTGCAGTACAACGAGGTGATGAAGAACCTCGCGGCCTATGCCGCCCTGGTCGCGGTCCCCACGCTCATCGCCGGCATCTACGGCATGAACTTCCAGCACATGCCGGAGTTGAAGTGGGAGTACGGCTATCCCTTCGCCCTCGCCCTCATGTTCGGCATCGACGGGCTGCTGGTGCGCCGCTTCCGCCGCATCGGCTGGCTATGAGGTCACGCGCTCGGGTGCAGCCTCCGCGAGGAGCCAGGTCCTGAAGTCGGCGACACTCGGTCGGTCGGCGGCGTTCTCCGGAGTGAGCAGGTAGTACGAGTAGCTGGTGGGCGAGCTCACGTCGAAGGGCATGGTGAGGCGGCCCGCCTCGATGTCCGGGCGCACCAGGGGCGCCATCGCGAGAGTGATGCCCATGCCCTCGATCGCCGCATCGAGAGCGAGGGAAGCGTCGCTGAAATGCGGCCCGCGGGCGGCGTCGACATCGCCCGCGCCCACGGCCTGCAGCCAGTCGCCCCAGCTCGGCCGCGCGCCCTCCTCCACCACCGTGTCGTCATGCAGGAGCGTATGCCAGCGCAGGTCCGCGGGCTTGCGCAGCGGGTGCGCGCCCTTCAGGAGCTTCGGGCTGCACACCGGCACGTAGAGGGCCGAGAACACCTCGTCCACCTTGAGCCCGGGGTAGTGCCCGCGGCCGAAGCGCACCATCACGAACGGCGCGCTCTCCTCCGACGGCACATCGAGCCTGCCGTCGTCGCCGGCATCGATCATCGTCGAGCGGCTCGCCACGTGCAGCTCGATGTCGGGATGCGCGGTGGTGAAGCGCGCGAGGCGCGGCACCAGCCAGCGCGTGGCGAACCCCGGCGGCGCCATCACGGTGAGCGCCGTGGAGCTCTCGCGGGTGCGCACCAGGTCCACCGCGGCCTGCAGGCTTTCCAGCCCCTCGCGCACCTTCGGCAGCATCGCGTGGGCCTCCGGGGTGAGCTCGAGGGCCCGCGTGAGGCGGCGGAATAGCGCGATTCCCAGGTTGTCCTCGAGCAACTTGACCTGGTGGCTTACCGCCCCGGGGGTCACGTGGAGCTCCTTCGCGGCCTTCTTGAAGCTCAGGTGGCGCGCCGCCGCCTCGAACGCCCGCAGGGCATTCAGGGGCGGATAACGCACGCTATCGCGGGGGCTCATGGCTGAACTTTTCTCATTTGTCACCGGAAAACGAATCGGTTGTTGCGGTGCAACATGAGCACTATATTTTGTTCACGGGTCCCGAGACAAGCCCAACCGGCACATCGGGCCCGAACTTCCACAAGGAGGCAGAACCATGAGCTTCAAGACCCGGTACCCCGATTTCACCGCCATCGAAGGCCATGTCCGCCACGCAGGGGTCGAGCGCCAGCTCGCCATCGCCCAGGGGATCGGCGCGGCGCTCGCCGCCATCGGCCGCTTCCTCGCCCGCGACGAGGACCGCGAGCAGGAGCGACTAGCCGTGCAGGCGGACGCGTTCCTCAAGCGCTCCGTGCAGTAACGTTTTTCCGTTGTTGTCGGGGACCCGGCGCTACCTCCTCCTCCTCCGGCGCCAGGTCCCCCGGGCGCGTCCCGCCTCGAGCGGGACGCCTCCCGTCACTTGGCCCACTTGGCCATCGCTTCCTCGTTCATCACGAAGTTGGGGTCGCGCGGCAGGTTCTCGGCGTTGAGCTCGTCCTGCACGCCCTCGAACGCCGCGGCGAGCTTGAAGGAAAGCCGGGCCAGGTTCTCCGGGCTCGCCGCCATCTTCACGCCCTCGCCCGTCACCTGCACGTTCTGCGCGGCGAGCTCGACGTAGATCCTCGACGCCACATCCCGCAGTTGCAGCTTGAACGGTTTCGCATCCATGGTGTCGCCTTGCGCGCGGGTGGGAGAGCCTCCATCCTACGCGCCTATGCACACCGTCCCGCTGCTGCTGCTCCCCGGCCTCCTCGAGGATGCGGATGCCTTCGAGGCCACCCTCGAGGTCCTTCGCGAAACGACCGCATGCAAGGTGGCCGACCTGACCCGCGCCGAGTCGATCGGCGAGCTCGCGACCCAGGCGCTCGCCGCGGCGCCTGACGGCAGGTTCGCCCTCCTCGGGCATTCGATGGGCGGCTACGTGGCCCTGGAATTGATGCGGCAGGCGCCCGGGCGCGTGGCGAGCCTGGTACTCGCCAATACGCACGCACGCCCCGACACCGCGGAGGCCACGCAGAACCGGCGGCGGCTGATGGAGCTCGCCGAGCGCGATTTCCCGGCGGTGATCCAGGCGCTCATGCCCAAGCTCATGACGCCTGCGCACCTCGCCGATCCGGACCTTCCCGGAACAATCACCGAGATGGCGCTCGCGGTCGGCAAGGAAGCCTTCGCGCGGCAGCAGCGCGCGATCATCGCGCGCATCGACAGCCGGCCGCACCTCGCGGCCATCGCCTGCCCCACGCTCGTGATCGCCGCGGCCGAAGATCAACTGATGCCGGTGGAGCTGCTCCGCGAGCTGTCGCAGGGCATCCCCGGCGCGCGCCTCGCGATCATCGCGGACTGCGGCCACATGGCGCCGATCGAGCAGCCCGAGGAATTCACCCGCCTGGTGCAGGAGTGGCTGGGCATCCCGCAACCGCAGCGCTAAGGAACCGAAATGACCCTCACCCTCGGCCCGATCATCTCCCTCATCGCCGGCATCCTGATCCTGGTGATGCCGAAGCTCCTCAACTACATCGTCGCGATCTACCTCATCGCGATCGGCGTGATCGGGCTGCTGGGCGGGGTGAAGCTGGGATAGCGCCTCACCCGAGGGGGGTCGTGGAGACCTCGATCGAATGGGTGCCGCTTCGAACCACGATGCGCGTCCACACCTCGAGGCCGTCGCGCACCCAGCAGGCGATGAGAAGCGGGTCCGTGCCGGGCTTCCTCCCGGTCGTGTCCTCGACCACTTCCCAGCCCGCCTCCTTCAACGCATCGAGGTAGACGGTCGCGACCTCGATCGGCGTTGCGCCGGCGGGTGTCACGTACTCCTTGACCCACGAGCCGGTGGCTTGGCCGCGTGCGTTGCCCAGCACGCGCGAGCCGGGGTAGGCGGGGATCATGGAGAAGTCTTCCGGACCCGCCGCCACGGGGACGATGGAGTGGACCGGGACCGGCAGCGCAAGACGGGCCGAGGGAAGGCCGGGCTCGAGCCAGGTGATCCGCGCTGTGCCCTTGACCTCGACTTCGGCCCACACCTCGCGGCCGTTGCCCTTGTGCTTGAGGGTCGCGAGCGGCGGGTTGCGTGGCTCGTCGCGCAGCACCACTTCCCACCCCGACTCCTGCAGCTCCGCGATGATGCCGGCGAGCGCCGCGCGCGCGCCGCCCGCCGGTGCAGCCGCGTAGTCGAAATCGGTGCTCCACATCCTTCCACGAAGGGTCACCGTTCGGTCGCGCAGGATGAACTCGTGCTGCGCGTAGCGCTGGCCCTGCTGCGAGGCGGCGGGCAATGACGGGAACGACACCGCCATCGGGAAAGCCGGAATTTGCGCGTAGGAATGCGTTACCGCCAACAGCCAGAGGGCGACAACGGCGAGGATTCGGGCGATGGAAGTCGGCATATGTCATAGCATTGCCGTTTTCCATGAAAACTCTTCGATGCCCAGCCTAGTCCCCGCGCTCTCGCTCCTCGAAACCCGGGTCATCGGCGTGCTGGTGGAAAAGCAGCACACCGTGCCCGATGCCTACCCCCTCACGCTCAATGCGCTGGTCTCCGGCTGCAACCAGAAGACCGCGCGCGACCCGGTGATCGAGGCCACCGACGCCGACGTGCAGGGTGCCATCGACCGGTTGAAGTCGCTCTCGCTCGTGATGGAGTCGAGCGGCGGGCGGGTGATGCGCTATGCGCACAACGCGGGCAAGGGTTTCGGCCTGCCGCCGCAATCGGTGGCGCTGCTGGCAGTGCTGTTCCTGCGCGGGCCCCAGACCGCGGGCGAGCTGCGCATCAACACCGATCGGCTGCACCGCTTCGGCGACATCCTCTCGGTGGAGGCCTTCCTGCACGAGCTGGCCGAAAAGCCCTGGGTGCGCGAGCTGCCGCGGGCACCGGGCGCGCGCGAGACGCGCTGGGCGCACCTGCTTTCCGGCGAGCCCGTGGTGTCGCCGGCTTCGCACCCGGCCGATTCGCCCGGCAACGCCGGAGATTCCGTCGCCGCGAGCGAGATCGCCACCATCAAGGCCAATGTCGACCGGCTGCAGGCCGAGGTGGCCTCACTTCGGGAGGTGGTCGAAAAGCTCCAGCGAGAGCTGGGCGGGCCCGGCTGACTTGCCCGGCGCGGGCGACGCCGCCGCGGCCGGTGGGGTGTTCTCGCGCCATCCCTTCACCAGCGGGAAGTAGAGGCCCAGCGAAATGTGGGTGCCGCCGAGGGCCGTCGCGTAACCGGTGAGCTGCGGGGTGTAGCGCTCGAGCTCGCGGTCGAGGAAGCCTTCGAGGTCACCGCCTTCATGGCTGCTGGTCTTGTAGTCGACGATCCAGCGCCTGCCCTCGGCGTCGCGGAAATTGCGGTCGATGACGAGCTGGCGCAGGACGCCATCGATGCGCACGGTGATGCGCTGCTCGTTGCGCGCCTCGAGCTGCGGCCCGAGGATCCAGCGCCCCTTGGCATCGGTGATGGCGGCCTGCAGCGCGGCCACGACGCGATCGGTGGCGGAAAGCGCCTCCGCATCGGCGACACCCCGGGCCGCGAGCTGCTGCGCGATGGCGGGGCGTGACCTCGTGATGCGCGCGGAATCCCACCCCCGCAGCGCGTCATCGGCCATGTGTTGCAGCCAGCGGTGCACGACGCTGCCCACCTCGCGCGCGGCGCGCCCCGCCCAGGAGAACTCGATCGCCTCGCGGGCGCGGTCGGCCTGCGCCGGGCTCCACGCGAACGGCGCCGGGATCTCGAAGGTTGGCGGCGCGGCGAGCCGCTCCAGGTCCGGGGGACGGGGAGCGGCGGCCGCGAGGGGACGCGCCGCGGCCGCCGGCACCTGCGCGAAGGCATGGCACACCGTGGGCCACAGCCGCGCGAGCAACGTGCCGCGCGCGGGCTCCTTCGCGGCGCCCTCGGGGGTGCGGCGACAATCGCCCATCAGGTGCAGGCGGGAACGCGCTCGCGTGGCGGCCACGTAGAGCAGGCGGCCATCCTCGTGTTCGGCGCGCGAGCGGTCGAGCTTGCGGATGAATTCGTAGATGGGATCGGCCTCGCTGCCGCTGGGATTCATCGGCGCCAGCAGCATGCCGTGGGCGACCTCGAGCCAGATGAAGAGCCCGCGGTCGTCGCGCTTGGGAGTCGCGCCCAGTCGCGGCAGCACCACGGTATCGAACTCGAGGCCCTTGGCGCGGTGGACCGTCATCACCTGCAGCGTCGGCGCGGCAGCGAGGTCGGGTGCCGCGAAGAGCCGCCCGAGCCCGGCCTCGAAGGCCTCGAGCGACGGCAGCCGCCCGGCTTCCTCCGAAGCCTCGAGATGGTCGAGGTAGGCCTCCGCATCCTCGAAGTCGGTGGGGTCGGTGACGCAGGCCGGGCCGCCGAGCGCGAGCCACGCGCCTTCCACGGCATCGCGCAGGCTCCCGCGCGCGCGCCCTTCCCACGCATGCGAGAGCACGCCCGCCAGGCGCGCGAGGCGCCGCTGCCCATCGCCGGTCAGCGCCGCGTGCACCTCGGGATCGTGGATGCGATCCCACAGGGGGGCGCGGCGATCCTCGCCCACCAGGATCTCGAGGTCGCGCAACAGGAGGCCGCACCACGGAGCGCGCAGCACGGCGAGCCACGCGATGCGGTCGGCCAGGTGCGAGAGCGCGCGCGTGAGGGACAGGAGGTCCTGCACCACCGGGCGTTGCCCGAGGCCCTCGATCTCCACCGCCTGGAAGCGCAGCCCCGCGGCGCGCAGCTGAGGGACGATCCCGACCAGGTGGGCCCGCGAGCGCACCAGGATCGCGACAGTGGACGGCGCGTCGTCCTTCCCGGGCGCCGCCAGCGCCTCGCGCACGAGAACGGCGACGCGCTGCCCCTCGCCGGCGAGGTCGTCGTCGTAGAACGCGTGCACCTCCACCGCCGGGCCGCCGTGGGGATGCACCGCGGCCGAGGGCGCATAGCTCACCGCTCCCGACGTGGCGTCGTCCGCGCCGGGCATCACATTGGCGAAGGCCGCATTGACCCACTCGACGATGCCGGCTTGCGAGCGGAAGTTGGCCCGCAGCGTGAGCGGCTCCAGCGAAACGCTGCCCAGCCCATGCCCGCGCGCCGCGAGGAAGATGCCCACCTCCGCCTGGCGGAAGCGGTAGATCGACTGCATCGGGTCGCCTACGAGGAACAGTGTGCGGCCATCGCCCTCCTCCCAGCCGGAGGTGAGGCGCTTCAGCAGCTCTTCCTGGGTGTACGACGTGTCCTGGAACTCGTCCACCAGCAAATGTCGGATACGGTAGTCGAGCGCGAGCAGCAGGTCGGTGGGGCCTTCATCGGTATGCAGCGCGCGAATGGCAGCCTGGGAGATCTCGACGAAGTCCGCCTGGCCGCGGCGCTCGAACACCAGCTTCAACTCCGCCGTCGCGCGCGGCATGAGGCGCGTGATGGCGTTCAGCGCCTCCCATTGCAGCTCGGTGTAGCAGGTGTCGGGCAGCTCGCGCACGGCGTGCAGCGCCTCGTCCAGGCCGGTGACGGCCTGCAGCGCGGCGGGCGCCGGCGCCGGCTTCTTGCGCCACTTGCCATCCTTCGTAAGCCAGCCATCGGCGAGCGCCTTCCAGGCGGCGACATCGTCGTCGGGCGGAAGTGCGAATCCCGGCGGCATCAACGCGCCCACCTGCCGTAGCGAGGCGGCGCATACGCGAAGCAGCGTGCCCTCCAGCGCCGCGCGGTCGGGCGCCGCGCCCACGGCGTGGAGCCAATGGTCACGGCTCGCCAGCAGGCTCGCGATGAGTCCCTCCGCCATCGGGACGTTGTTGTCGAGGTGCGACAGCAGGTGCTCGATGCCGTCGGCCGCGGAATCGCCCTCGACCTCGAGGGCGGCGAGCGTGGCGCGGGCGGCCTCGGCGTACAACGCGGTGGCGTCGTCGATGCTCTCGGGCTGGGCGCCGAAGCGCGACAGCACCGGCATCTGCCGCGTGAGCGAGACGCACAACGCATCGATCGTCTGCACCTTGAGGCGGCTGGCGTTTTCCTCGAGCCGCCATCCCAGCTCGGCATCGCGTGCGAGCACGGCGCGCGCGAGGTCGTGGGTGATGGCGTGGTGCGCGCCCTCCGGCCGCGGGCCGCGCGCGGCCGCCAGCGCCTCGAAGACGCGCGCGCGCATTTCGCCCGCCGCCTTGCGCGTGAAGGTGATGGCGGCGATCTCCTCGGGGCGCTCGACCGTGGCGAGCAGCACCAGGTAGCGCTGGATCAGCAGCTCCGTCTTTCCCGAGCCCGCCGGCGCCTGCACGATGAAGGAGCGCCTCGGATCGAGGGCGCGGCGCCGGTCTCCGGCGTCGGGGATCGTCACGCCGAGGCTCATTCGGCCTCCCCGGCTTCTTCGGGCATGCGCGCGCTCGCGGCGATGCGGCAGAACGGCTTCTGCGCGCAGAGCTCGCAAGTCTTGGCGCCGGACTTGGGGCTCACGCGCGCATCTCCCGCCCGGAACTCGCCGGCGAGGCCTTCGATCGCACGGCGCCACTGCGCGGTGAGGGCCGCCCACTCCTGCGGCAGCGCCAGGCGCTTCGACGCCTTGTCCGGCGGCGTGACCTTGGGCAGCATGCCCGCCTCCATCGCGAGGCCGCAGAACTGCATCGCCCCCGGGAGCACCTGCGCGAAGGCGAGCGCCCGCACATCCTCGCCGCTCGCGAGCGCGTACATCGGCAATTGCGGATCGTCGGGACGTGGGCCGCCCCACGCGGCGATGTTTGCGCGGGCCTTGCCGGTCTTGTAGTCGATAACCACGCGGCCGCCATCGGCGAGACGGTCCTCGCGATCGATGCGCGCCTCGACCGTGAGGCCGCCGAAAGTGACGGGGGTCTTGCGCTCCACGGCGATCATTTCGAAGTCGGTGCGCCCGGCCTCAACCTCGAGCCAGTCGCGCGCGATCGCCACCAGGCGGCGCTGCTCCATGCGCTCGAAGCGGCCCGAGAGCACGTCTGCTCGGCGCCGTCGCAGCACCGCGATGGCCGCGGTGGCGCTGGCCTCGAGGAGCGACTCCTTTTCCCCGGGCGCGAGGGCGACGAGGCGCGCACGGGAGCCGATGGCCTCCCACGTGCCGCGCAACATCTCGTGCACCAGGGTGCCGCGCTCGTGGGCCGCGAGGCCCGGCTGCGGCGCCGCGAGCTCGCGGGCGGCGAGGCGGTGCTGCGCGAACGCGCGGAACGGGCAGGCGGCCTGGTCCTTGAAGAGGCTGGTGCCGCCGGAGCGTACCAGGCTGGCGGGCTCGGGACCGTGGGTATCGGTGACGCGCTCGAGCTTCGCCGTGCCGCGCATCGCCTCACGCAGCGTGGGATATGCCGGGACCGCCAGCTCCTCGCGCGTGGCCTGGGGCAAGTGGGCGATGAGCGGGCTCGCGGCGAGCTCGCTTTCCTGGTGCGTGCGGGCGTGGCTCACCACCACCTCGCCGGCGGCACGCAGCCACCCGGCGGTGAGCCGCCGGTCGAGCTCGAGGGACAGGGCCGCGTCCGAATGGGGAATTCCCGCGCGGCGCTGCAGCGCCACCGGCAGGAACGGATTGGGGCGCGCGGGCAGCGGCCACGCCTCGTCGGTGAGGCCGGAGATCCAGAGGTGGTCGAAGGCGAGTCCGGCGGACTCGAGGATGCCGAGCACGCGCACCGGCGCCTCGAGGGCCTCGGCCTGGAAGAGCGTCTCGCGCGCCATGCGCTCGAGGCGTGCGCAGGCCTCGGAGTGCTTCATCTTGCCGGTGACCCGCTCGAGCGCCGCGAAATCGCCGAGCAGGTCGTGCCACTTGTCGAGCAGCTGCATCTCGCTGGAATCGAGGGAGCGATCGCCGGGGAAGCCCGCGACGCGCAGCGCTTCCGAAAAAGCGCGCGCCCATTCCGACGCGGGCTTGGCGCCGAACATCGAGGCGCGGCGAAATTCGGCCAGGTCCGAAAGGCGGTCGAGGAGCGACGCGGCGCGCGGGCCGTGGCTCACGGCGGCGAGGCGCCCGAGGCTTTCCAAAGAGATGGTGAGGGCCGCGCGCTCGCGCAGCGCCGCATCGGCCCGCGCGCGCGCCGACGCCTCGGCCTGCCCCGCGCCGAGGAAGGGCGAGCGCACCAGGCGGCTCGCCTCCTCGAGCGCGACCTCGCGCCCGCAGAGGCGCAGGATGCCGAGCGCATCGGCCACCATCGGATAGCGATCGAGGCCGAGGCCGAGCGAGAGGTCGAAGGGCAGCGGGCCCTTCTCCATCGGGTGGACGGGGCGCAGCACTCGCGCCAGCACCCGCGTGACCCGCTCCCTCGACTGGGCGAGGTCCGGCACCACGATGCCGATGCGCGCGCCGGGATTGGACTCCAGCCGCGCGCGCGCCCAGCAGGCGATTTCCTCCCACTCTTCACGGGTGGTGGCGAAGCTGCGGCGGCTGGCGCGGGCCTCGCGGGCCGGGGCCCGGGAAGCCCGCGGCACGATCCCCAACGCCTGCAGGGCCTCGACCAGGGAGCGCTGCTGCGGCGTGAGGAGGTCGAAGCCGTAGAGGACGAGGTGGGCAGGCCGGTTGACGCCGGGCTCCTGCAGGAATGCGGCCACGACCCCGGCCAGGCGGGCCTCGTCGGTCATGCCGCGCTCGCGGGTGGCGCGGGCGTAGCGCGCCGCCCACTCGTTGAACGCCTGGGCATCCTCCCCGGATTCGTGGCGCGGCAACGGGTCCGCCAGGTTCCAGGCATGGGCCAGAGTCCACGCCCGGCGGCAGTGGCTCGCGGCCGCGGCGGGAGAAGCCAGCGCGCCGCCGTGGCGGGAGCCGGCGATCGCCTCCTCCCACAGGGCTTGCTCCTGGGCAGGGGAAAGCATCAATGGGACGCGCCCCCCCGGCAGGGCGTAGAGCGCCTCGTCCCACACCCGGCGGACGAAGGCATCGAACGGAAGGATGTCGGCGGTGGGCCAGGAGGCGCGCCCCGAGGCGGCCTGGGCCTGGTCGAAATCCGAACGCAGGGCCTGGGCGAGGCGGCGGTTGGGGGTGAGGACCGTGGTCCCCTCCCCCGAAGCCAGCGCCCCCAGCAGCTCCCCGTGCGCGAGCTCCGCGAATTCCCGTTCCATGCCGAATGATAGCCAGCCCCGGGGCTCGCCACGTGAGCCCGCGGCCGGCGATTACAGCCGTAATCGACTTACAGCTGTAATCCAGGCCTGTGACAAATCTCACAGGTTTGGCCGGAACCCAAGAACATACTCGGGCCGAAGTGTGCGGTAGGTCACAGCACACGGAGGCCTGAATGGCTTACGACAAATCCAAATTGCGCATCTCTCCCATGCCCTTGCTGCGTCGCCTACTCGCAGGCACCTTCCCTTTCCTCCTGGCGTTCGCCATTGCGCTGCCGGCGCTCGCGGTTTCCGTCGCCGATGCCGAGCGCAAGCTCTCGGGGGACCTGAACCAGGCGCTCACCGCGCCCGCCATCACCGGCCTCGAATGGGCGCGCGACACCGGCACCGGGCGCATGGTGAAGGTCCTGATCCTCGCCGACAGCACCATCGACCCCAGCCTCGCGAAGCTGCGCCGCGCCGTGGTCGATGCAGGCGGCACCGTCTACTCCAAGTACATCTCGGTGAACGGCATCTCGGCGATGCTTCCCGCCGCGGCGGTCACCGGCATCGCGCGCCGCAGCGACGTGGAGTCGATCTCCCCCAACCGCGCCACGGCGCGCACCGCCAGCCTCGTGGAGCGCACCCTCGGGGCGAGCGCGCTGCGCGGCGCCTCCGGCACGCCCGGCTACGACGGCACCGGCGTCGGCATCGCGTTCCTCGATTCGGGCGTGATGGGCTCGCACCAGGCCTTCTCCGCCGGCCTCCCCGGCTCGCGCGTGAAGCGCGGTGTCGACCTGACCCGCGTGACGCCCGCCGCGCTCCACGGCGCCAACGAGTGGAAGGGTGGCTTCGACCACAGCGCCGACATCTATCCCGGCAGCACGCTCCTCGCCCAGATCGAAGGCGTGCTGGACAGCGCGCTTGCGCCCTTCAAGGACCCGCATGGCCACGGCACGATCGTGGCCTCCATCGCCGCCGGCCGCGCCACCGGGCTCGCCAATAGCGGCGGTGTCGCCCCCGGCGCCTCGATCTACGACGTGCGGGTGCTGAACGCGCAGGGCATCGGCACCGTGGCCGATGCGATCGCCGGCATCGACTGGGTGTTGCTGCACGCGAAGGAATACAACATCCGCGTGCTGAACGTGAGCCTCGCCGCCGATTCGACCGACTCCTACATCTACGACCCGCTCTGCCGCGCGGTGCGCAACGCGGTGGCCTCGGGCATCACCGTCGTGGTGGCCGCCGGCAACTACGGCCGCGGGCCCGATGGACGGGAGCGCTACGGCACCGTGAGCTCCCCCGGCAACGAGCCTTCCGCGCTCACCGTGGGCTCGGCCCATCCCCATGGCACCGCCTCGCGCGGCGACGACGGCGTGAATGGCTTCAGCTCCCGCGGCCCCACGCGCGGCAGCTACCTCGCCAATTCCGGCGCGTTGGTGATCGACAACGTGATCAAGCCCGACGTGGTCGCTCCCGGCAACCGGTTGCTGGGCGCCCTCGCCACCGACATCTCGGGGCTCGCGCGGAACAGCCTCGCGATCGAATTCCCCGGCCTCGTGGTGAGCGGCGGGTTGTCGGCCGGCGCGGGCGGCATCGTCGCGAGCGGCAGCTCGTTCGCTTCCGCCGCCGTCTCAGGCACCGTGGCGCTGCTGCTCCAGGCCAATCCCGGCCTCACGCCGCCGCTGGTGAAGGCGATCCTCCAGTACAGCGCCGAGCCGCTGGCCGGCTTCAAAGTGCTGCAGCAGGGCACGGGCCTTGCCAATGCACCGGGCGCCGTGGCGCTCGCCCGCGCCCTCGCGCCCGACATCGCGGCACGGGTCGCGGCCGGTACGCTGCGCGTGGGCGATTCCATCCTCGTCCCCGGCGCCTCGCTTCCCACGCCCTCCACCACCATCGAGGACCGCGTCTCGCCGTGGAGCCGCTTCGTCGTGATGGGCGGTCGCCACCTCGTCTTCGGCGAAGCGCTCTTCACGCGCTTCCAGGGCGCCTACGATCCGCGCGTGACCTGGTCGGGCGCGCGGGTGCGCGGCGTCGACACGACCTACTTCAGCGGCACCACCATCCCGTCGGGCTTCCGCGAGGTGCGCTCGGTGTCGATGCGCCTCGTGTCCGCGGGCGTCTCCCGCATCATCCCCGGCGCGAGCAGCCCCAACGGCCAGTCGGGCCTCTTCACCCCGGTAAAGAACCTGATGGACGGCGTCGTGGCCGGCATGGGCATCGTGCTGTCCGAGGGCATCGTGCTGTCCGAAGGCATCGTGCTGTCCGAGGGCATCGTGCTCTCCGAGGGCCTGGTGTTGTCCGAAGGCGTGGTCCTTTCCGAAGGAGTGGTGCTCTCCGAGGGCGTGGTGCTCTCCGAGGGCGTGGTCCTCTCCGAAGGCGGCGCGCTGCAGGCCTCGACCCTCATTCCCGTGTTCCCCGGGGAGCCCTGAGATGGCGACACAGCCCGCGCCGGCCCCGTTCCTCGACATGAAGGACTACAGCAGCGCCGCGCGGCGCTACTGGTGGACCATCACGCCGATCGGGCTCGCGGCACTCGGCTACGCGATGGTGCAGGTGGCCTCGATGCCGCTACCTTCCATGCTGCAGGTCCTGGGGGGTGCGGCGATCGCCGCCGTGGTGGGCCTCTTCCCGGTGCGCATCCCCAACACCAAAACTTCCATCGCCGGAGGCGAGATCTTCATCTTCCTCATGCTGCTGCTGTTCGGCGCGTCGGCGGCGGTGCTCGCGGCCGCTTTCGAGGGCACCGTGGGTTCCTGGCGCACCTCCAAGCGCTGGACCAGCCGCCTCGGCACGCCCGCCATGGCGGCGATCGCGATGAGCGCCTGCGCCGGCGCCTTCGAGGCGATCCGGCCGCTGGTGGAGCCCAACGGCATCGGCACCGCCCCCATGCTCGCGGCGCTGATCGCGCTGGCGCTGTGCTACTTCGCGGCCAACACGCTCCTCACCTCGATGCTGATCGCGCTCAAGACCCGCTCGCCGGTGACTCCGCTCACCTGGCTGCGCAGGATGGGCTGGATCGGTCTCGCCTACGCCACCTGGGCCTCGCTGGCAGGCCTGCTCTACCTCTCGTTCCAGCAGTTCGGGCTGCCGGTGCTGCTGGTGGCGATCCCGGTGATCGCGATGTTCCTCACCACGCTGCACTCGCACTTCGAGCGCCGCGAGGCGGACGAGCGCCACGTGCAGGAGTTGAAGGAGAGCGAGAGCCGCTTCCACAGCGCCTTCACCCACGCCGCGATCGGCATGGCGCTGGTGACCACCGACGGGCGCTTCCTGCAGGCCAACAAGGCGTTCTGCGACATGCTGGGCCGCGCCGCGCCCGACCTCCTCGCCGGACGCATGAACACGCTGCTCAACATCGGCGACCTCGCGAACTTCCAGGGGCTGGTTTCGCGGCTCGCCGGCGGCGAGATCCCGAGCGCGCAGGTGGAGGTGCGCGGCCGCCATCGCGACGGCTCCGACGTGTGGATGGCGCTGTCGCTCTCGCTCGCTCGCGACTGGCAGATCAAGGCGCACAACCTGATCGTGCAGGCCCAGGACATCACCGCGCGCCGGCGCGCCGAGGCGGAGCTCTACCACAACGCCTACCACGACAGCTTGACGCAGCTCGCCAACCGCACCCACTTCCACGAGCAGCTGAACCGGGCGATCGCGCGCGTGCAGCGCCACCCCGAGCAGCGCTTCGCCGTGATGTACCTCGACTTCGACCGCTTCAAGGTCGTGAACGACAGCCTGGGCCACAAGGCCGGCGACCAGCTCCTGGTGCAGCTGGGGGGGCGGCTCATGTCGATGGTGCGGCCCACCGACCTCGTCGCGCGCCTGGGCGGGGACGAGTTCGCGATCCTGATGGAGGACCTGGAGCGCGAGCGCGACGCGATCGAACTCACCGAGCGGATCCAGAAGGGGCTCGAGCGGCCCTTCGACCTGAACGGCATGGAAGTCTCGGTGACCGCGAGCATCGGCATCACCTTCAGCGCCAACGGCTACCAGAGCGCCGACCAGATCATCCGCGACGCCGACATCGCGATGTACAAGGCCAAGTCCCGCGGCAAGGCGCAGTTCGCGATCTTCGACGCGAGCCTCCACCAGCACGTGGCGGCCCAGTTGAAGCTCGAGACCGAGCTGCGCCGGGCGCTGGCCGTCGGCCACATCCGCCTCGACTACCAGCCGATCTACACCCTCGCCGACCGCAAGCTGGTGGGCTTCGAGGCGCTGGCGCGCTGGCACCATCCCGACCGCGGCCTGCTGCTGCCCGAGAGCTTCATCCCGCTCGGCGAGGAGACCGGGCTCATCGTCCCGCTGGGCGAGTTCGTGCTGGTCGAGGCCTGCCGGCAGCTCGCCGCCTGGCACGCCGAGCGCGGCGATGCCACGCTGCGCATGAGCGTCAACGTCTCCGGCCTGCAGCTGATGAACCGCGGCTTCCCGGCACGGGTGCGTGCGGCCCTCGCCAGTGCCGGCCTCGAGCCGAAGTGCCTCACGCTCGAGGTCACCGAGAGCGTGCTGATGGAAGGCGTGGAGAACGCGCTTCCGGGCCTGATGGAGCTGCGCCGCATGGGCGTCATGCTCTCGATCGACGATTTCGGCACCGGCTACTCCAGCCTCTCGTACCTCGCGCGGCTGCCGATCGACGCGCTCAAGATCGACCGCTCGTTCATCGAGGACATGGAGCGCGACGGCGAGAGGAACGAGATCGTGAAAGCGATCTTCAAGCTCGGCCAGGCGTTGAGCAAGCAGGTGGTCGCCGAGGGCATCGAGACCGGCGAGCAGCTCTCGCTGCTCCAGGAACTGGGTTGCGAGTTCGGCCAGGGCTACCTGCTGGCCCGTCCGATGGATGCCGAGCACGCGGGCAACATCGCCTCCCACGCGCCCCGGGGCGGGGCGGTCACCGCCTAGCCCTTCCGGACCACCCGGCGCGCGGCATCCGGCGCACGCGGGGAATCCCCCCGCTCCAGCGGGGTCCGATGGAGATGACAACGATTTCCTCCCGGCTGCGAGCCCTGGGCTTCGCAGCACTCGCCCTGGCTCCCCCGGCCGGATTCGCCGCGGGCGTGCTCGAAAATCCCCAACCGGGTGCCACGGCGAGCGGCATCGGCCTCATCTCGGGCTGGCACTGCACCGCAAGCCGCATCGAGGTCGTGATCGATGGCGCCGCTCCCCTGGTGGCCGCACGGGGCACCACGCGCACCGACACCGGGGCCGCCTGCGGACGTACCGACACCGGCTTCGGCTACCTGGTGAACTGGGCGGCGCTGGCTCCCGGCCTCCATGCGATTCGGGCACTCGCCGATGGAATCGAGTTCGCGCGCGCCGAGTTCCGGGTGGCGAGCTTCGGCATCGAGTTCCTCACCGGCAAGTCGGGCAGCGTGACCCTCGACGACTTCCCGGCGCCGGGGCTGGGCGTGGACCTCAAGTGGATGGAGAGCCTGCAGTCCTTCGGGGTCGACCGCGTCTTCGCGGGAACGCCCACCCTGGGCGGGCGCTGGAACGGCGCCAACCTCGAGCGGCGCAGCGCCTGCACCCAGGCGCAGAACGAGGGCTCGCGCGGCACCTACGCGCAGTACGACATCGTGACCACGAGCGAGTCGCTCAACGTGACGCAGACGGGCATCACCGGGCTGACCTGCGAGTACCGCGGGACGCTCGCCACGCCCGGGATGCTTCGCACCGCCACCGGCACCTACACCTGCAGCGACGGCAAGCGCGGCACCTGGAAGCTGCGCGATTACCTCGCGCGCGCCACCGAGATGCAGCTGCGGCTGGACGTGAAACTGGACACCACCGAGACTTGTACCGTGGATTCCATCCTTGGGGGTTCCAGGTTCTAGGCAACGCAGACCAGGCTTGAGAGCATCGGGGCGCACGGGACCGTGAACGGCACCACGAAGGACACGAAGGTCCACAAAGGTCCACAAAGGTCCACAAAGGAAAGCGAAAGAAGGTTTCAACGCAGTGTGAAACTACGGCTCGATGATTGGCGTCGTTGCCGTTGCCTACGTTGAATCCTGTCCTAAGGTTTCCTTCGTGGACCTTTGTGGACCTTCGTGTCCTTTGTGGTGCCGTTCCCGGCTTCCGCCAGCCTAGGCTGCCAGCGGCAGGGTCACCACGAACCTGGCTCCCGTTTCGCTGCGCTCCGCCTTGATCTTGCCGCCATGCGCCTCGACGATCGCCTTGGAGATCGCCAGGCCCAGCCCCGCCCCCTTGCGCGCGGCCTGCACTTCACCGCGCTCGAAGGACTCGAACAGCGCTTCCTCGCGCCCTTCGGGCAGGCCCGGGCCCGTGTCCTCGATCGCCACCCGCATCGAGGAGCCTTCGGGATGGGCCTCGATGGTGACGCGGGTGCCCGCCGGCGTGTGCTTGGCCACGTTGCCCAGCAGGCTCGTGAAAACGCGCTCCACCAGCTCGGAATCCACGTTCACCTGCGGCAGGTCGGCGGCGATCATGCGCTCCACCGGATGGCGTGCGAGGACCGTGCCCAGCGCCAGCAGCGCCGCGTCGACGATGGCGGCGAGCGACTTCTGCTCGCGCTGCATCTGCAGGTCGCCGCTCTGGATGCGCGCCATCAGGAGCGCATCGCGGGCGACATCCACGTAGTGCACGCGCTCCAGTGCCGTGGCGGCGATGGTGGCGAACATCTCGAACTGGTGGCGCTGCTCCGGGATCATCAGGTCGCGGGTGTGCTCCGGGCGCACCGCGAGCACGCCGCGCACCTTCGTCGGGGACTTCAGCGGCAGGAACAGGTACTCGTTGCCCGCCAGCGTGTCGGTGCCGGCGCCCGCGTCCTGGGCGTGGTCGAAGGCCCATTGCGCCGTGGTGCTGTCGAAGGGGTTGTTCATGCCGCGCGCCGTGGGGGAAACCAGCGCGCCGGTGTTATCGGGCACCAGCACCGCCACGCGCGCGTGGAACTGGCGCGACATGAAGGTCTCGGTGTGCTCGATCACCTCGGTGGTGGTCTTCATCTGCGCGAGATCGTGGGCGAACTCGTAGAGCGTGCGCGCGCGCTTCTCGCGATGGGAGGCGACCCGCGCCTGGAACCGGATGCTGCCCGAGAGCTGACCGATCACGACCCCCACCAGCAGCATCACGCCGAAGGTAACGAGGTATTGGGCATCGTCGAAGGCGAGCGAGAAGCGCGGCGGGACGAAGAAGAAGTCGAACGACACCACGTTCACGATCGCGGCGAAGATGGCGGGGCCGCGGCCCCACTGCACGCCGGCCAGCACCACGATCAGCATGTAGAGCATCGCCACGTTGGCGAGGTCGAACTGGAGCTTGAGCAGCGTGAGGAAGAGCGTGGTGCCGAGGCAGGCGAGCCCGGTCCACAGGTAGCGGAAGCGTTTCTCGCCGGTGCGCGAGGCCTCCTGCACCGTCGCCGCCCTGGGCGCGGTGATGGCCGTTCCCGCGGCCGCACCCCCGCGGCCGATCTCCACCACGTCGATGTCGTCGCTGCGCGCGGCGATGGCGTCGCTCATCGAGCGCAGCCGTAGCGCGTTGCGGAATCCGCGACCCACCACCACGGTGGAGATGTTCTGGTCGCGGGCGTACTCGACCACCGTTTCGGGAACGTCGTTGCCAGTGAGGATCGCGGTGCGCGCCCCCAGCTCCTTCGCCAGGCCCACTACCTTGAGGATGCGCGAGCGCTCCCCGTTGGGCAGGCGCTGCAGCCGCGGAGTCTCGACGTAGACGGCGGTCCATTCCTCGTCGAGCTGGCCGGCAAGGCGCGCGGCGCTGCGCACCACGTGCTCCGCCCCGGGGTTGGGGCCGATGCAGCACAGCACCCGGCCCTGCGTCTTCCACATCGCGTCGATCGCCTTGTCGGCGCGGTAGCGGCAGACCTCGTCCTCCACCACGTCGGCCACGCGGCGCAGCGCGATCTCGCGCAGCGCGAGGAGGCTGCCCTTCCTGAAGAAGTCGCCCGAGGGACCGGTTGGCACGTGCGCCACCGGCACCGTGCCCTCCTTCACCCGCAGCAGCAGCTCGTCGGCGGACATGTCCACCATCACGGTCTCGTCGGCGGTGTCGAAGAAGGTGTCGGGCACCGTCTCGCTCTCCGGCACGCCGGTGATTTCGGCCACCACGTCGTTCAGGCTCGCCAGGTGCTGCACGCTCATGGTGGTGAAGACGTCGATGCCGGCGTCGAGGAGCTCCTCCACGTCGTTCCAGCGCTTGGGATGCCGGGAGCCCGCGGGATTGGAGTGCGCGAGGTCGTCGATCAGCAGGACCTGGGGCTTCCGCGCGAGCGCGCGGTCGAGGTCGAACTCGCCGGCAACCGACGCGGGCAGCACCTCGAAGCCCGAGAGCGCGGTGAGCTCGTCACCCATGCCATGCATGTCGAGGAAGCCCACCACGACGTCACGCCCGGCTTCCTTGATGCGGCGCGCGGCGGCCAGCATCGCGCCGGTTTTCCCGGCGCCGGGAAAGGCGCCGAAGAAGATCTTGAGCTTGCCGCGTTCGTGCCCTGGTTCAGCCATCCGCCATTCTAGCTAGAATGGGTGCCATGGAAGACGCCCTGGTCCTCGCGCGAGCCCAGTTCGGCCTGAACATCGGTTTCCATATCCTGTTTCCGAGCCTCACCATCGCGCTCGCGTGGTTCCTGCTCGGCTTCCGCGTCGCCTACCAGCGCACCCGCGACCCCGCGTGGCTCGCCACCTACAAGCTGTGGGTCAAGATCTTCGCGCTTTCGTTCGCCATGGGCGTGGTGTCGGGCATCACGATGAGCTTCCAGTTCGGCACCAACTGGCCCGGCTACATGACCAAAGTGGGCGCCATCGCCGGGCCCCTGCTCTCATACGAGGTGCTCACGGCATTCTTCCTCGAGGCCACCTTCCTCGGAATCATGCTCTTCGGCATGAACCGCGTGCCCGACTGGGTGCATATCCTTTCGTGCGTGCTGGTGGCGAGCGGAACCACATTGTCGGCGTTCTGGATCCTCGCGCTCAATTCCTGGATGCACACGCCCACCGGGCACGTGCTCGACGGCGCGCAATGGATCGCCGCCGACTGGATACAGGTGATCTTCAACCCCTCGTTCCCCTACCGGCTCGCGCATATGGTGATCGCCTCCGGGCTCACCGCCGCGTTCGTGGTGGCGGGCCTGTCGGCCTGGCGGCTCCTCGCCGCGGCGGGCGACCTGGGCGCGTGGAAGACGTTGCGAGCGGGCGTGCGGGTGGGCGCGCTGCTGATCCCGATCCAGATCCTCGTGGGCGACCTCCACGGCCTGAATACCTTGAAGCACCAGCCGGCGAAGGTCGCCGCGATGGAAGGGCTGTGGCACACCGAGCGCGGCGCGCCGCTGGTGCTGTTCGGCATTCCCAACGAGCGCGAGCGGCGCAACGACTTCGCGATCGAGCTGCCCTATGGGGCGAGCCTCATCCTCACCCATGAGATGAAGGGCGAGATCAAGGGGCTTGCCGCGTTCGCCCCGGATATTCCGCCCGTGGCGCCGGTATTCTTCGGCTTCCGCATCATGGTGGGCATCGGGATGCTGATGCTGCTGGCCTCGTGGGCGGGCGCGTGGGCCACCCGCGGGGGAAGGACCGCCCCGCGCTGGATGCTGTGGGGGCTCGCCGCGATGACGTTCTCGGGCTGGATCGCGGTGCTGGCGGGCTGGATCGTGACCGAGGTGGGGCGGCAGCCGTGGCTGGTCCATGGGGTGCTGCGAACCCGCGATGCGGTGGGCGACATCTCCGGCGCGCAGTTGGGGGCCAGCCTCACCGGCTACATCCTCGTCTACACCACGATGCTGGTGGCCTACCTGATCGTCATCACCCACCTCGCGCGCCAGGGCACCGCCGGCGGCGACCACGCGCCCAGCTCCCACGCGGCCACCGCGGTCCTCGCGCAGAAGGGTTGACCATGGACATGCCATTCATCTTCATGGCGCTGATGGGCATCTCGGTGCTCGTGTACGTGGTGCTCGACGGCTTCGACCTGGGCGTGGGCATGCTGATGGCCGCGGCCGACGAGCGCGAGCAGTCGGTGATGGTGGCCTCCATCGGCCCGTTCTGGGACGCGAACGAGACCTGGCTGGTGCTCGGCATCGGTATCCTGCTCGCCGCCTTCCCCGCGGCCCACGGCCTGGTGCTGGGCGCCCTCTACCTGCCGGTGGTGGCGATGCTCGTGGCGTTGATGGTGCGGGGGGTCGCCTTCGAGCTCCGGATGAAGGCGCTCGGCTGGCACCAGCAGCTCTGGAACTGGCTCTTCTGGGCCGGTTCCTTCGGCGCCTCGTTTTTCCAGGGCGTGATGCTGGGGCGCTACATCACCGGGTTCGAGGCCGGCTTCGGCTACTGGCTCTTCGCCATGGCCGTGGGCGGCAGCCTCTGCGGCGGATACGTGCTGCTGGGCGCCACATGGCTCATCTACAAGACCGAGGGCGCCCTGCAGCGCAAGGCCACCGCCTGGGCGCGCTGGGGCCTCGCGTGGGTAGGCCTGGGTGTCGCACTGGTGAGCATGGCCACACCGCTGGTGAGCGCCACCGTGCGCGACAAGTGGTTCGATTTTCCGCGCACGCTCGCCCTGATGGTGCTCCCGCTCGCGACCCTCGCCGCGGCCTGGTGGCTATGGCGCTCGATCACGCGGATTCGCGAGGGCAAGGGCGGGAGCGACTGGCAACCGTTCCTCGCGGCGGTCGTGATCTTCACGCTCGCCTTCGCGGGGCTTGCCTACAGCATCTACCCGTTCGTGGTGATCGACCGGCTCACCATCTGGGAGGCAGCGGCGCATCCGTCGGCCCTCAAGGTAGTCCTGATCGGCGCGGCGGTGGTGCTGCCCTTCATCGCCTTCTACACGGTGCTGAGCTACCGGATCTTCCGCGGCAAGGCCACGGCGGGCTTGTACGACTAGGGATTGGATCCCCGCCTGCGCGGGGATGACGCGCGAACGGATCGCTACGCTCTACCCGCGCGTCACTTCTCGACCAGGTGGCGCTTTTCCTTCACGTCTTTCCAGTCGTCCGCGTCCGGCGGAGCGGGCTTCCTCTCCACCAGCGGCTTCCAGAGCTTGGAGAGCTCCGCGTTCAGCGCCGTGAAATCCTTCTGGTCGGCCGGCACGTCGTCCTCGGCGAAGATCGCCTCCACCGGGCACTCGGCGACGCAAAGCGTGCAATCGATGCACTCGTCCGGGTCGATCACGAGCATGTTCGGCCCCTCGCGGAAGCAGTCCACGGGGCACACGTCCACGCAATCGGTGTACTTGCACTTCACGCAGGACTCGGTGACCACGTACGTCATGGAATGCGCCTTTTCGTGAAAAAATTGCCGCGGGGTGGGGAGGGCGCGATTTTATCAGAGGGCCCCGCGCGCTCCAAACCCGGGCTTTTGCCGGGAAACGGGGTTTGGCCTAAGATAAGGGCATTCCAGGCCCCAACGCAGCAGCCCGCGGGCCGACCCCCCCGAAATTACGAGCGAGGCGCGTGTGAGCGAGAAGATCATCCACATCACGGACGACAGTTTCGAGCAGGAAGTGCTCCAATCCCAGACCCCGGTGCTGGTCGACTACTGGGCCGAGTGGTGCGGCCCGTGCAAGATGATCGCGCCGGTGCTGGACCAGATCGCCAGCGAATATGCAGGCCGGCTCAAGGTGGCCAAGCTCAACATCGACGAGAACCAGGCCACCCCCCCCAAATACCATGTGCGCGGCATCCCCACCCTCATGCTGTTCAAGAACGGCACCATGGAGGCACAGAAGGTGGGTGCTGTCTCCAAGACCCAGCTCGCGGCCTTCATTGACAGCAACATCTGAAACGCTATAACCTGTCCTCACCCCGGCCGTTCGTTCGAACGGCCCTCCCAGGCGGTTCTGCAGCATTCCCTTCCGGGCCCGGGGCAAATCCAACAATTCCCCAGCACCTCCGGCCCGTGAAGTCTTCCGGGCCCGTCCAAAACCACTCCATCCTCAGGTAGGTCCGCGGCATGCACTTATCCGACCTCAAGCTCAAGCCCATCACCGAGCTCGTCGAAATGGCGAACACGAGCGAGCTCGAAGGCGCCAACCGCCTGCGCAAGCAGGAACTGGTCTTCGCGCTCCTCAAGCACCAGGCCAAGAAAGGCGAAGCGATCTTCGGCGACGGCACCCTCGAGGTGCTGCAGGACGGCTTCGGCTTCCTGCGCTCGCCCGACACTTCGTACCTGGCGGGCCCGGACGACATCTACGTGTCGCCCTCGCAGATCCGGCGCTTCAACCTCCACACCGGCGACTCCATCATCGGCGAGATCCGCACGCCGAAGGATGGCGAGCGCTACTTCGCCCTGGTCAAGGTCGACACGGTCAACGGCGAGCCGCCGGAGAACGCGAAGTCCAAGATCCTGTTCGAGAACCTGACGCCGCTGCACCCCGACGAGCCCATGCGGCTCGAGCGCGAGATCAAGGCCGAGGAGAACCTCACCGGGCGCGTGCTCGACATCATCGCCCCCATCGGCAAGGGCCAGCGCGGCCTCATCGTCTCCCCGCCCAAGGCCGGCAAGACGGTGCTGATGCAGCACATGGCCCATGCCATCACCACCAACTACCCCGAGGCGGTGCTGATCGTCCTGCTGATCGACGAGCGCCCCGAGGAAGTGACCGAGATGAGCCGCACGGTCCGCGGCGAAGTGGTCGCCTCCACCTTCGACGAGCCGGCCACGCGCCACGTGCAAGTCGCCGAGATGGTGATCGAGAAGGCCAAGCGCCTGGTCGAGCACAAGAAGGATGTGATCATCCTGCTGGACTCGATCACCCGGCTCGCGCGTGCCTACAACACCGTGGTTCCCGCCTCCGGCAAGGTGCTCACGGGCGGCGTGGATTCCAACGCCCTGCAGCGCCCCAAGCGCTTCTTCGGCGCGGCGAGGAACGTGGAGGAAGGCGGCTCGCTCACCATCATCGCGACCGCACTCATCGACACCGGCTCGCGCATGGACGACGTGATCTACGAGGAATTCAAGGGCACGGGCAACATGGAGATCCACCTCGACCGCCGCATGGCCGAGAAACGCATCTACCCCTCGCTCAACGTGAACCGCTCCGGCACTCGCCGCGAGGAGCTGCTGATTGCCGCGGACATCCTGCCCAAGGTGTGGATCCTGCGGAAGCTGCTGTTCGGGATGGATGAGCTGGAGGCGACGGAATTCCTCCTCGACAAATTGAGGGCGACCAAGAACAACGACGAATTCTTCAATTCAATGAAGAAGGGGTCGTGAGCGCAGCGAACGACTAGCGGGAACGTCGTTGGAGCGGACGGTGCCGCCGCTCAACGACACACGCAAGGTCAAGTGCAAGTCGCGTCCGGCGAAATTGGACGGCGAACGAACTTGTAGGCGTCCACCCCGGTCCCAAAGACGAGTGACGGTAAGCGTCACCCTCAGCAAAAAGTCCGCCAGAACACGGGCCGGAAGGGCCGCCCGGGCGAAAAAAGCCTGTCGGCTCAAGGCGATGGCTCCAGAGGAGGTTTGGTAACAACCCCTTGCTTTCATTGCCCTTTTCCGGGATAATCGTTGATTCAGGGCCCCTAAAACCGCCTGGGGCCCGTAACTCAGAGCGAATAATCATGAAAGACGGCATCCACCCCAATTACCGCGAAGTGGTGTTTCTCGACACCAGCTGCGACTTCGGCTTCGTTACCCGCTCGACGGTCGCGACCAACGAGATGATCACGTGGAAGGACGGCAAGGAGTATCCGGTCTACAAGATCGAGATCTCGGCCGAGTCGCACCCCTTCTACACGGGCAAGCAGAAGATCATGGATACCGCCGGTCGCGTGGACAAGTTCAAGAAGCGCTACGCGCGCAAGGGAACGGCGAAGGCGGCCGAATAAGCCGCTGCACCCCCCGCGCGAAAAGGCAGCCCCCGGGCTGCCTTTTTGTTTGTTCAGCGCCCGGGCCTCGCGCCCGGTCTTAGAATTCCCGCCATGACCGACGACGCCCAACGCGGACGCATCGACTACGACGGCTCACCCACCCCGCTGAAGACGGTGCTCTTCGTGCTGGTGTGCCTGGCATGGCTCCTTCCCGGCCTGGTGGGGCACGACCCGTGGAAGATCGACGAGGCGGTGGCGTTCGGCATGGTGGCCGAGATCGTTCGCACCGGCGACTGGGTGGTGCTGCGGATCGCGGGCGAGCCCTTCCTCGAGAAGCCCCCCCTCTTCATCTGGACCGCGGCGCTGCTGGCCAAGCTGCTGGGCGGGGTGATGCCGCTCCACGACGCCGCGCGCCTCGCCGCCGGCGTGTACATGGCCTTGACGCTTGCGGCCCTTTCCCTCGCGTGCCACGCGCTGATGGGCGAGCGTGCGGTGCGGATGGGCGTGCTGCTCTTCCTGGGCTGCCTCGGCCTGCTGCTGCGCGCCCACGAGCTCAGCACCGACCTCGCGGGCCTGGCCGGTGTCGCCATCGGGCTCTGGGGGCTCGCGCTGGCGCTCAAGCGAGCGGTGGTGGGCGGCGCCCTCGCGGGGCTGGGGGCGGGCGTGGGTTTCCTCGGCGACGGCTTCCTCCAGCCCGCGCTCCTGCTGGGCCTGATGCTGGCGCTGCCGCTGGCGGGGCCGGCCTGGCGCACGAAGCGCTATGCCGCCACGTTCGGCGTGGCAGTGGTCGTCGCCGCCCCGTTGCTGGCCCTGTGGCCGATGCTGCTCGCCTCGGTCTCCCCCGGATGGGTCTCGACCTGGCTCGAGGCCTCGACCTCGTCGCGCTGGAACGACCCCTTCGCCACCGACGGCCTGGTGTACCTCGCCCGGATCCTTCCCTGGTACGCATGGCCCGCGTGGCCGCTCGCGGCGTGGTCGGTGTGGCGCGCGCGCAAGGTGTTGCCCGGCCGCAACGACCTGCTGCTGCCGCTCATCGCCTTCATCACCTTCTTCGTCACCATCTCGGTCTTCGGCGAGGCGCGCGAGGTGAACGCGCTCCCGGTGCTGCTGCCGCTCGCGATCCTGGGCGTGGCCGAGATGGAGTCGATGCCGCGGGGAGCCGCGAGCGCGCTCGACTGGTTCGGCATGACCACGTTCTTCCTGCTGGGCTCGCTGATCTGGCTGGGATGGGTCGCCGCCACCACCGGCAGCCCCGCCTTCGCCGCGCAATGGCTGCAGCGCGAGGTGCCGGGCTTCACGTACCGCTTCAGCTTCGTCGCCTTCGCCCTCGCCGCACTCCTCACGCTGGTGTGGATCGCCGTTGCGGCGCGGTCAGTCCGATCGACGCGGCGCGCGATCGTGAACTGGGCCGCCGGCATCACCATGGTGTGGATGCTGGTGATGACCCTCGGCGTGCCCCTGGTGGACCAGGCGCGCAGCTACCGCGCCATCTCCTCGCGCATGATCGAGAACCTGCCGGAGGGCTTCACGTGCGTGGCGCGGCGCAACGTGGGCGATGCCCAGCGCGCGCTGCTCGACTACTTCGTGGGACTGCAGACCATTCGCGACGACCAGCCCGCTGCCTCCCGCTGCCGCGCCCTGCTGGTACAGGCGACCCCGCTGCGCGTGGGGGTCGCCCCCGAGGGATGGACCGAAGCCTGGCGCGGCTCGCGGCCCGGCGACCGCAACGAGCTGTTCGTCCTGTATAGAAAATAATTGGGTCAGAACAGGTTTTCGGCCGCCGACGTAGAGGCCGAAAACCTGTTCTGACCCAATTATTTCATCCGCTCGTCGAGGAGTTCGATCCAGTGCCGCACCGGCGTGGCGGTGCCCGACTGGATGTGGGCGAGGCAGCCGATGTTGGCGGTGGCGATGGTGGCGGGGGCGCCGGTCATCAACGCAAGCACCTTGTTCTTCAGCAGCGGCTGCGAGAGGCCGGGCTTCAGGATCGAGTAGGTGCCGGCGGAGCCGCAGCACAGGTGCGCATCGGGCACCGGCGTGAGGAAGTACCCGGCGTCCATCAGGATCTGCTCCGCCACGCCGCGCACCTTGAGCCCGTGCTGCAGGCTGCAGGGGGCGTGAAACGCCACTTTTTCTCCCGCCGCGGCACGGCGGACCATCGCCATCACCGCGGGCTTCTCCGCCTCGATCACCTGGGAGATGTCCCGCGACATCGACGAGATCCGGGCAGCGCGCTCCGCGTAGGCCGGATCGTCGCGCAACAAGTGGCCGTAGTCCGAGACCATCGTGCCGCAGCCGCTCGCGGTGATCACCAGCGCCTCGGCGCCCGCCTCCACGTGCGGCCACCACGCGTCGATGTTGGCGCGCACGAAGCTCTTCGAGCGCTCCTGCTGGTTCAAATGGAACGTCACCGCGCCGCAGCAGCCGGCCTCCCTCACGTCCACCAGCGAAACACCGATGCGATCGAGCACGCGTGCGGTGGCGGCATTGATCGAGGGCGCCATCGAGGGCTGTACGCACCCCCCCAGCACCAGCATCTTCCGCGCGTGGCGGGCTTCGGGCCAGGTACCCGGCTCCACCCGCGGCAGGATCTTCTTCGCGATCGAAGCGGGCAACACGCCGCGGAACGCGCGCCCGAGCGCCAGCGCCGCGCCGAAGAGCCCCCGCGACGGCAACGCCCGCGCCAGCATCCAGCGCCGCAGGCGGTCGCCCGGCCTGCGCGGCACCTTCGCCTCGATCACGTTGCGCCCGATGTCCACGAGGCGCCCGTACTCCACTCCCGACGGGCACGTGGTCTCGCACGCGCGGCAGGTGAGGCAGCGGTCGAGGTGCAGCTGGGTGCGCTCGGTGACGGGCGCCCCTTCGAGCATCTGCTTCATGAGGTAGATGCGCCCGCGCGGGCTGTCGAGCTCGTCGCCCAGCAGGTTATAGGTGGGGCACGTGGCAAGGCAGAAGCCGCAGTGCACGCACTTGCGCAGGATCGACTCCGCCTCCTTGCCTTCGGCGGTGTCGCGGATCCAGGGAGCGAGGTGGGTTTCCATCAGCCGAACGGCTTGATGCCCTCGGCGGCGAAGGCGCGCGCCACGGCGGGTCGGGTCGTCATGCGGGTGTAGAAGGGCTCGAGGTTCTTCATGCGGGTGGCGGGGGGCTCGAGCCAGCGGCCCCAGCGCACGATCACCATGAAATAGAAATCGGCGGCGGTGAGGCGCGGGCCGGACCAGTAGTCGCCGGCGAACCCGGCATCCTGCTCGGCGAACCACTTCACCAGCTTCTGCGCACCGTGGGCCTTCACCGCCGCGCGCACCGCGGGATCGCTGGCGAAGTCGTCCTCGTGGAAGAAGCGGTTGAAGATCGGGTGCACCTCGGTGGCGAGGAGCGCCACGCGCTCCATCACCCGGGCGCGCTCCCACGAGCCCTGGGGACCGAGAAGCTTCGCATCCCCGTGGCGATCGCACAGGTACTCCACCAACGCCACGCACTCGGTCAGCACGCCATCGGGCGTGACGAGCGCGGGCACCTTGGCCTTGGGGTTCACCTTCAGGAAGGCTTCTCCATGGTGCTCGCGGCTCGCGAAGTCGACGCGCCGCAGCTCGAAGGGCACGCCCAGTTCCTGCAGCAGCGCGTGGATCACGAGCGAGCAGGAGCCGGGGGAATAGTGGAGCGTGTACATGGCTAGAAGTCGTACATGCGGCGCGGGTTGAGGATGCCGGCGGGATCGAACGCCTGCTTCAGGCGCCGGTGGATCTTGAGGAGCGCGGGCTGGAGCGGCTGGAACACGCCCACCGCCTTGTCGCCGCCGCGAAAGAGTGTCGCGTGGCCGCCGAGCCGCTCGGCGGTGGAGCGGATCGAGAGCACGTCCAGCTCGCCGCTCACCCAGCGCAGTCCCCCGCCCCACTCGACCAGCTGCGGATGCGGGAGCGTGATCGCCTCCGCGGTCTGCGGCAGGGAAACGCGCCACAGCGGGCGCTGCGTGGCGAAGTACGGCAGGCGATGGTCGCGGAGCTCCCGCCACCAGCCCGACGCATCGGCTACCTCGGCGCCGCCCATCTTCCCGCGTGCCGCGGCCACGGCGCTCTCGGCGCCGGAAAGGCGCACCCGCAGCACGCCCCCCTCCCACGCGGTGGCCGAAAGCGGCAGCGGCAAGCCCGCCCACCGGTTCGCGGCCTCCGTCGCCGTCGCCTCGGGATACTCGAACGCGAGCGTCACCTCCGCGGGCGGGCGCGGCAGCACCTTGAACGACACCTCGGTCACGATGCCGAGCGTGCCGAGCGCGCCGGCCATCAGCCGCGAGACGTCGTAGCCCGCCACGTTCTTGATCACGCGGCCGCCGAACGAGAGGTCCTCGCCCTTGCCGTTCACGATGCGGGTGCCGAGCACGAAATCGCGAACCGCGCCGGTGTAGGGCCGGCGCGGCCCCGACAACCCGGTGGCGACGGTGCCGCCGATGGTGGCGCCGGGGGCGAAGTGCGGCGGCTCGAACGGCAGCATCTGGCGCTCGGCGGCGAGTGCGGCTTCCACCGCCTCGAGCCGCGTGCCGGCGCGCACCGTGAGCACCAGCTCCTTCGGCTCGTACACCACGATGCCCGAATAGCCCGTCACATCCAGCGGCTCGCCTTCAGGCGCGCCACCGTAGAAAGCCTTGGTGCCGCCGCCCCGGATCGCCAGGGGCGCCTTGCGCGTCGCGGCAGCGGCAACCCGCCCGCATAGATCCTTGATGAAATCGTCGGCCATGGTCAGAACCGTGGAATGTCGGGGCGCGGCACCTGGCCCGCGCGCACGTGGGTGCCGCCCCACTCGGCGCAGCGCTTCAACGTCGGCACCGCCTTGCCGGGGTTCATGATGTCGCCCGGATCGAATGCATGCTTCACGTCGTGGAAGGCGGCGATCTCGGGATCGCGGAACTGGAAGCACATCTGCTTCAACTTCTCCAGGCCCACGCCGTGCTCGCCGGTGATGGTGCCGCCCACCTCGACGCAGAGCTCGAGGATGCGCCCGCCGAACTCCTCGCTGCGCTCCAGCTCGCCCGGCTTCATCGCGTCGTAGAAGATGCACGGATGGATGTTGCCGTCGCCGGCGTGGAAGACGTTGCCCACGGTCATGCCGTACTCGGCCGAGAGCTCCACGATGCGCTCGAGCACGTCGGGAAGGCAGCGGCGCGGGATGGTGCCGTCGATGGTGTAGAAGTCCGGCAGGATGGTGGCGAGCGCCGCGAAAGCACCCTTGCGCGAGCGCCACAATCCGGCGCGCTCCGCTTCGCTCGCCGCGACCCGGATCTCGCTGGCGCCGTTGCGCTCGAGGATCCCGCGCACCTGGTCCAATGCTTCACCGGCCTCCTCGTAGCCGCCGTCGACTTCCGCGAGCAGCAGCGCCTCGGCCCCGACCGGGAAGCCCATCGCCAGGAAGCGCTCGCAGGCTTCGATCACGACGCGGTCCATCATCTCGAGCGCGGCCGGTATCACGCCCGCCCCGATGATCTCGCCCACCGCCTCGGCGGCCTGGCGCACCGAGCCAAAGGCGGCGAGCAGCGTCTCGGTGCGCTCGGGCAGCGGCACGAGCTTCACCGTGACGCGCGTCACCACGCCCAGGTTGCCCTCGCTGCCGGTGATGAGCGCCATCAGGTCCAGCCCCGCGGCATCGAGCGCACGCGACCCCATCTCGAGAATGTCGCCATCGGCGTCGATCGCGCGCACCGCCATCAGGTTGTGCGTGGTGAGGCCGTACTTGAGGCAGTGCACGCCGCCGGAATTCTCCGCCACGTTGCCGCCGATGGAGCAGATCAGCTGGCTCGAGGGATCGGGCGCATAGAAGAGGCCGGACGACAATGCGGCCTCCGACACCTTCACGTTGCGCACGCCGGGCTCCACCGTCGCCGTGCGCGCGGCCGGATCCACCTCGAGCACGCGGCGCATTTTCGCCATCACCAGCAGGACGCCATCGCTGCGGGGAATGGCGCCGCCCGAAATTCCGGTGCCCGCGCCGCGGGACACGACGGGTACGCCAAGCTTCGCGCACGCCCGCACCACGTCCCGGACTTGCTCCTCGTTGTCGGGCAGTGCCGCCAGCAGCGGCGTCTCGCGATGGGAGATATAAGCGTCGGTCTCGAAGGGCTTCAGCCCCTCGTCGTCGGAAATCACCGCGAGGCCCGGGATCCGCTGGAGGGCGGCAAGAATTCTCCCTCTGCCCTCCGCGGAGGGCGGGGCATTTCCCCCTCTCCCCTGGGAGAGGGCCGGGGAAAGGGTGCTCTCGGTCACCGTGGCCATCAAAATCTCGGCAGCTCGGGGTGCGGCAGCGCCCCGCCCTTCACCCGCATCGCGCCGTACTCCGCGCAGCGATGCAGCGTGGGCACCGCCTTGCCGGGGTTCAGCAGCCCCTCGGGATCGAACGCGGCCTTCACCGCGTGGAACTGCGTGAGCTCCGCGGTGCGGAACTGGGTGCACATCTGGTTGATCTTCTCGATCCCCACGCCGTGCTCGCCGGTGATGGTGCCGCCCACCTCGATGCACAGCTCCAGCAGCTCCGCGGAGAAAGCCTCGGTGCGCTCGAGCTCGCCGGGCACATTGGCGTCGTAGAGGATCAGCGGATGGAGGTTGCCGTCGCCCGCGTGGAACACGTTGGCGCACCGCAACCCGTACTTCACGCTCATCTCCTCGGTGCGCCGCAGCACCAGCGCCAGCGCGCCGCGGGGAATGGAGCCGTCGATGCAATAGTAGTCGGGCGAGATGCGCCCCACTGCCGGGAAGGCGGCCTTGCGCCCCGACCAGAACTTGAGGCGTTCGAGTTCAGAAGCCGAACAGCGGATGTCGGTGGCGCCGGAAGCACGCATCACCTCGATGATCTTGCCGATCTCGTGCTCGACCTCCTCCTTCGAGCCGTCGGACTCGGCGAGCAGGATCGCCTCGGCCTCGAGGTCGTAGCCCGCGTGCACGAACCCCTCGACCGCGCGGGTGGCGAGCTTGTCCATCATCTCGAGGCCCGCGGGCACGATGCCGGCGGCGATCACGTTGGCCACCGCGTCGCCCGCCTGCTCCACGTTCGAGAACGAGGCCATCACCACCTGGGCGAGCTCCGGCTTCGCCAGCAGCTTCACCGTCACCTCCAGCGTGATGGCGAGCAGGCCCTCGGAGCCGGTGATGAGCGCCAGCAGGTCGTAGCCCGGGGCATCGAGCGCCTCGGCGCCCAGCTCCAGCACCTCGCCGTCGATCGTCATGGCGCGCACGCGCGTGATGTTGTGCACCGTGAGTCCGTACTTGAGGCAGTGAACGCCACCCGAGTTCTCGGCCACGTTGCCGCCGATGGAGCACGCGATCTGGCTCGAGGGATCCGGCGCGTAGTAAAGCCCCAGCGGCGCCACGTGCTGCGAGATCTTCAAGTTGGTGACGCCGGGCTGGACGCGCGCGCGCCGGCCGACCGGATCCACCTCGACGATGCGATTGAACCTGGCGAGCGACATGAGGATGCCGTCGGCGAGCGGCAGCGCGCCGCCCGAAAGCCCGGTGCCGGAGCCTCGCGCCACCACCGGGACGCGCGCCTCGCGCGCCACCGCGAGCACCGCGGCGACTTCCGCCTCGGACACCGGAAGGGCCGCCACCAGCGGCGTCTCGCGATAGGCGGAGAGCCCGTCGCACTCGTAGGGCTTCAAGGCTTCGCGCTCCACCAGCACGCTCGACGCGGGCAGCGCGCGTCCCAGCCGCGCCGCCACCTGCGCCTGGCGGGCGGGTCGTTCGTCGACCACGGAAGGGGTGGGAGCGGTGCTCATCGGGCGCGTCGTGAATAATGGGGGCTGCGAGACCACCGATTATTCCATGGAACCCACCGCCTACCTGATATTGGCCACGCTGCTCGTCCTCATCGGACTGGCGGGAACGGTACTGCCCGTGATCCCCGGTGCGCTCTTCGTATTCGCCGGGCTCTTCCTCGCGGCGTGGACCGACGGGTTCGCGCACGTGGGCTGGGTCGCGCTCACCATCATCGGCGCGCTGGGACTGCTGTCGTTCGTGGCCGACTTCGTCTCGTCCCTCGCAGGCGCCAAGCGCGTGGGCGCGAGCCCCCAGGCGCTGGTGGGTGCGGCGATCGGCGGGCTCGTGGGCGTTTTCTTCAGCATCCCCGGGATGATCATCGGCCCGTTCATCGGCGCCGTGGGTGGGGAGTTCCTCGCTCGCGGGCGGCTGATGCAGGCGGGAAAGGTGGGGATCGGGACCTGGATCGGGTTGTTGCTGGGGGCGGTGTTGAAGGTCGTCATCGCGTTCCTGATGATCGGGACGTTCTTTGCGTTCTACTGGCTTAATCCGTAATTACCGCCATCGAGACGGAACCCGCGGTCCGGGTCGAGACGCCGCGCTTAGGGGACAGACCACTAAGCCTCGTCGAGCAAGAGCTCGACACGTTGGACGCTTAGTGGTCTGTCCCCTAAGCGCGGCGTCTCG
>JANMHV010000175.1:0-2691 GCA_031375445.1 Burkholderiales bacterium
CGGCACGGCGCGCGTGACCAACGGCGAGGAGGTGCTGCTGGTGCGCAAGAACGAGTCCACGTACATTCCCTCGGGCAATCGCCACCGCCTCGACAATCCCGGCGTGTTGGACCTGGTCATGATCGAAGTCCAGAGCGGCGACTACCTCGGCGAGGATGACATCGTGCGCTTCGACGACAAGTACGGGCGCGTCCCGGCCAAGATCGGCTGAAGTCCCGATGGGCGAGCTTCGCGTCCGCGCCCTCGGCAAGGCGTACAAGCGTTATTCCCGCAAGAGCGGCCGGCTGCTCGAGTGGCTCGGGGCGCAGCCCCGGCACGAGCTGCGCTGGGTCCTGCGCGACGTGACCTTCGACGTGCAGCGGGGCGAGTCGGTCGGCATCGTCGGCGCCAACGGCGCGGGCAAGAGCACGCTGCTGAAGATCATCGCCGGCACCGTGCAGCCCACCGCCGGCAGCTTCCAGGTGGGGGGCGAGGTTTCCGCGCTCCTGGAGCTCGGGATCGGCTTCCACAACGATTTCACCGGCCGGGAAAACGTGTTCATGGCGGGAAGCCTCAGGGGCCTGGGCGCGCAGCAGACCGCGGCATTGATGCCCGGAATAGAGGAATTCGCCGAGATCGGCGACTACATGGACCAGCCGGTGCGCACCTACTCCAGCGGCATGCAGGTGCGCCTCGCATTCGCCGTGGCTACGGCCACGCGCCCCGACATCCTCATCGTCGACGAGGCCCTCTCCGTGGGCGATGCCTACTTCCAGCACAAGAGCTTCGAGCGCATCCGCGCCTTTCGCGCCAAGGGCACGACGCTGCTCTTCGTGTCCCATAACCCGGGCGCGGTGAAGACGCTCTGCGACCGCGCGCTGCTGGTGGAGGACGGACAGCTGATCCGCGACGGGGCCCCCGATGCCGTGATGGACTATTACAACGCGCGCATCTCGACCCACCAGGCCGAGGTCGCGATCCTGCAGACCGAGCGTGAAACCGGCCGCACCGTCACGCGTTCCGGCACCCACGCCGCACGCATCGAGAGCGTGGAGCTCCATTCCGCCGGGCGCGAGGTGCGTGCGCTCAGCTCCGGCGATCCGGCCACGATTCGCGTCGAGGTCGCGGTGGACCGGGACGTGCCCGAGCTAACCGCGGGCATCCTCATCCGCGACCGGCTCGGCAACGACGTATTCGGAACCAACACCTTCCATTGCCACGCGCCGATGGGGCCGCTGGCGGCGGGCAAGCGGGTGGCCGTGGAGTTCTCCTTCGAGGCGCTCAACCTGGGGGCGGGTTCGTTCAGCCTGACCACGGCGCTGCACACCCGCGAGACCCACGTCGCCGCCAACTATGATTGGTGGGATCGGGCCCTCGTGTTCCAGGTGATGCCGGGCCCTGGCGCGCTCTCGATCGGCGTGTGCCGGTTGCCGGTTTCCGTCGCCTGGCAGCCCTTGGGCGCGGCCGCCTGACCATGCTCGAGCTGGCGCGCCAGGCGTGGCGTTTTCGCGGCTTCATCGTGGGCAGCGTGCGGCGCGAGTTCGCTTCGCGCTACCTCGGCACCCAGCTGGGCGCGCTCTGGAGCGTGATGCACCCGCTCGCACTGATCGCGATCTACACGCTGGTTTTTTCCGGCGTGATGCGATCCAACCTCCCCGGCCACGACAGCCGCTTCGCATACAGCATCTATCTCACCGCCGGCCTCGTGCTCTGGACGCTTTTCGGCGACCTGCTCGGCCGCTGCGTGGGAACGTTCGTCCACAACGCGAACCTGCTGAAGAAAGTGACGCTGCCCAAGATCACCTTGCCGATCATCGCCTCGCTCTCCGCCCTGGTGCACTGCGGCATCCTTCTTGTGCTCTTCGTTGCCTTTCTCGTGGTGTCGGGCGAATTTCCAGGCCTGCCGGTCGTTGCGGTGGTGCCGGTGCTCGCGATCGCCGTGTTGTTCGCCGTGGCACTGGGCACCTTTCTCGCCACGGTGAACGTGTTCTATCGTGACGTCGAGCAGACGACGGCCCTGGTGCTCCAGTTCTGGTTCTGGCTCACGCCGATCGTGTACCCGATCCAGACCCTGCCGGCGCCGCTGCGGGAGATCCTGGAGTGGAATCCCCTCTGGCCGCTGGTGCGCGCGATGCACCAGATATTCGTCGAACGCGCGTTCCCGCAGTGGAGCGGGCTCCTGTATCCCCTCGTGTGCGCCGTGGTGCTTGCCATCGCGGCCAAGGCGATGTTCGAGCGCCTGTCCAACGAGCTGGTGGACGAGCTGTGAGCGTCGAGGGTCGGACGCCTTCGACCGTCCAGGCCCTTGCCGAGGCCGCGGCGCGGCTGAAGGCGCTGGTCGAGGTCCGTGACGGGTCCCGGCCTGAAGGCCCGGAAATCGACGTCGACGCGCTCCTGGGGCGCAGGGCCTCCGACTCCCGCGCGGCCCCCGGCCCGGCCGACGCGCCGCAGCGCCCAGCTCATCTCCCATGGGTGACCCTGCCGCGCTTCTGGGCCCCCGCCAGCGAGCTGCCGGAGCGAGAGGCCTACGACCTCGGTGAGCTGCTCGCGTACCACGATGTCGAGTTCGTGAGGAATGCGTATCGCGCCCTGCTGCGGCGTGCGCCCGACGCGGGCGGCCTCGCGCACCACGTCCAGCAGCTGCACCGCGATGAAGTTTCCAAGGTCCAGCTGCTCGCGTCGATACGAGGTTCCGAGGAGGGGCGCGCCCGG
>JANMHV010000179.1:0-4923 GCA_031375445.1 Burkholderiales bacterium
GCGGGTGCGATGGCGGCGTCGTGTGCGATGGGTGGGTCAGCCATGTGCACCGTCCACTACATATTTGCCTTCTTGTGTCCCTCCTTGTCATGCCATTCATCCCCTTCATCCCATTCATCCCCATTCCCGGGTTTACTGCTCGCAGGGGCGTTGACGTTCGGCGTACACGCAGCAGCGCAGCCACTGCCCTACCAGGCGAATGGCCAGCACCTCGGCGTCGTGAACTGCGCAAGCAGCCTCTGCCACGGCTCGGTGTCGAGCTGGAAGGACTCGAACATCCTCCAGAACGAGTACGTCACCTGGTCCCGCGTCGACAAGCACGCCACGCGCGCCTATCCGGTGCTGCTGGAAGAGCGCTCGCGGCGCATCGCCCGGAATCTCGGTCTCAACCAACCGGCCCACGAGGCCAAGCTATGCCTCGATTGCCACGGCCATGCGCCGCCAGCCGCGGCGCGGGGCGAGCGCTTCAAGGCGAGCGACGGCATCCAGTGCGAGGCCTGCCACGGTCCCGCCGAGGGCTGGATCGCGAGCCACGTCGCCCCCGGCGCGACCCACGCCGACAACGTGAAGCGCGGGCTCTACCCCACCGACGAGCCGGTGGCCCAGGCGAAGCTTTGCCTCTCCTGCCACTTCGGCAACCGCGACAAGTTCGTGACGCACCGGATGATGGGCGCGGGCCACCCGCGCATGAGCTTCGAGCTCGACACCTTCACCCAGACGCAGCCGCCGCACTTCGTGCCCGACGTCGACTGGCAGAAGCGCAAGGGAGACTGGGACCCGGTGCGGTTGTGGGCGATCGGACAGGCGCTGGCCGCTCGCGAGGTGCTGGAATTGCTCCTCGACCCGAAGCGCAGCCGCGACGGGCTCTTCCCGGAGCTCGTGGTGTTCGACTGCCACGCCTGCCACCACGCGATGTCCGAGCAGCGCTGGAGCCCGCGCACGGGCACGAGTCCCGGGCGCATTCGCCTCAACGACGGGCACTTCCTGATGCTCCGCCAGGTTGCGCGCCTCACCCTCGTGCCCCAGGCGGCGCGGGACTTCGAAGCCCGTGTCGCGGCACTTCACCGCGCCGTGGCGGGCGACGGGGGCGATCCCCTGGTGGAGGCGCTGTCCCTGCGCAGTGCCATCGACGCGGTCGTGCCGCGCCTCACCGCCCGGCGCTTCGGCGCCGTGGACCTGCGCTCCATGGTGGGCGGGGTGGTGGCCGACGGCGCGGCCGGGCAGTACCGCGACTATGCGGGGGCGGAGCAGGCGACAATGGCGGTGGGCAGCCTCGTGTCGTGGCTGGCGAAGAACGGCGGCCTCGCGGACGTGCGCGGGACCAACGCGGCGCTCGACCGGCTGCACGAGACGGTGAAGGACGACGAGAAATTCCGCCCGGAACGGTTCCAGGCGGCGCTCGCCGCCCTTGGGCGGGTCGTAAACCCCTGAACCGCAACCACAGATGACCACAGATGAACACGGATCAAGGGAATGATGCGGGGTGGACTCTTGGAGCTGGTGAACGTAGCCAAGAACGACAAGCATTGCCCTATCCGTGTTCATCTGTGTTCATCTGTGGTTTCACGCTTTTGACGTAGGAATCACATGAACTCCGGGAAGTATCAGATCGCAATCGTCGGCTCGGGTCCCGCGGGCCTGTCCGCGGCCGCGCACGCCGCGGAGCTCGGCATCTCCCACGTGCTGCTGGAGGCCGAGGCGCACCTGTCCAACACCATCCACAAGTACCAGAAGGGCAAGCACGTGATGGCGGAGCCGCAGGTGCTGCCGCTGCGCAGCCCCCTCACGTTCTCCGCCGGCAAGCGCGAGTCGATCCTCCAGGCGTGGGATCGCGAGGTCGCGGCCAGGGCCGTCAACGTCCGCCGCGGCTGCGACGTGACCGCGATCGAGGGTTCCGACGGCGATTTCGTCGTGCGAGCGCGCGGCGCCGAGGCGATCGCCTGCGAGAAGGTCGTGCTCGCCATCGGCCTGCAGGGAAACCTGCGCAAGCTCGGCATTCCGGGCGACGGGCTCGCGGGGGTGCAGTACCAGCTCGACGATCCGGACGAATACCAGGGCGAGACCATCGTGGTGGTGGGCGCCGGCGACGCGGCGATCGAGAACGCGCTGGCGCTCGCGGAGAGGAACCAGGTGATCCTCGTCAACCGCAACGAGGAGTTCGCGCGCTGCAAGGAGGGCAACCTGGCACTCGTGCTGGCCGCGATCAAGGAAGGCCGCATCGAGTGCCGCTACGGCACTTCGCCCGTGGCGGTGGCGCCGGGCGAGGCCGGCACGCCGCTCGCGCTGTCGGTGAAGTCGCCGGCGGGCGCGGAGGCGATCGCCTGCAACCGGGTGATCGCTCGCCTGGGCGCGGTGCCGCCGCGCAAGCTGGTCGAGGGCTTCGGGGTCCGGTTCCCCAACGACGACCCGACTTCTGTGCCGGCCCTTTCGGAGACCTACGAGTCGAACGTGCCCGGGCTCTACATCGTGGGCGCGCTGGGCGGATACCCGCTCATCAAGCAGGCGATGAACCAGGGCTACGAGGTGGTCGAGTTCGCCCTCGGCCGCAAGGTGGTGCCGGCCGACGAGCCGCTCCTCGCGCGCAAGTTCGCGGCGTTCGGGGGCGCCATCTCGGTGCCGGAGGTGATCGAACTGATCCAGTCGCGCGTGCCGCTGCTGGCGGGCGTGAACAAGCTGCAGTTGCGCGAGTTCATGCTGGAAAGCGAGCTGCTGGCCCCCGCCCACGGCGAGCTCGTGTTCCAGCGCAACGACTACACCAATTCCTTCTACATGGTCGTGAGCGGCGGGGTGAAGGTGGAGGTGTTCAAGGACGGCGTCCGCGAGGGCTGGCTGCCCCTGGGCGAGGGCGAGTTCTTCGGCGAGCTGGGGCTGATTTCAGGCCGGCGCCGCTCCACGTCGGTGATGGCGCGGGACGGTTGCGTGCTGATCGAGGCGCCGCGGCGCGCGATGCTCAAGCTGATCGCGTCGGTCGAGTCGGTGAGGAAGCGCATCGACGAGGTGTTCCTCAAGCGCGCGGTGCGCGCCTACCTGGCACCCATGCTGCCCGACTACGAGCTCGACGCCCTCCTCGAGCGTGGCGTGCAGGTGAAGCGCTACGCCGGGGGGGATCCTCTGTTCCGCGAGGGCGATGCGCCCGACGGGCTGTACCTCCTGCGCCGCGGCTCGGTGATGATCTCGCGGGTCATCGCCGGGCGCGAGGTGGTGCTGTCGTACCTCTCGGCCGGAAATTACGTGGGCGAGATGGCGCTGCTGTCGGATTCGCCGCGCACCGCCACGGTGAAGGCCGCCGTCACCACCGAGGCGCTGGTGCTCGACTCGCAGTCGTTCAAGGAGGTCCTGGGGCGCAACCCCGCCTGGCGCGAGGAGATGGAGACCCGCTTCCTCGACCGGCTGCGCATCAACGCGGCGATGGAGTCGCAGCAGGACCCGGGCAACATCATCGCCTTCCTGATGCGCCAGGGCATGGGCGAAGCCACCGACGTGTTGCTGATCGACGAGTCGCTATGCATCCGCTGCAACAACTGCGAGAAGGCGTGCGCCGACGTGCACGACGGCACCTCGCGCCTCGACCGCGAGGCGGGCCCCACCTTCGCCCAGATCCACGTCCCTACCTCATGCCGGCACTGCGAGCATCCGCACTGCATGAAGGATTGCCCGCCGGACGCGATCCACCGCAGCGCCGAGGGCGAGGTTTTCATCAACGACACCTGCATCGGCTGCGGCAACTGCGAGAAGAACTGCCCCTACGGCGTGATCCAGCTGGCGCCCGTGGATCCGAAGCGCAAGCGCCCGAGCCTGTGGTCGTGGCTGGCGCTGGGGCTCGGCCCCGAGCCGGGCATGGAGCCTCGTCCGAAGGACAAGGAGACCCCCAAGAAGGCGGTGAAGTGCGACATGTGCATGGACCTGCCGGGGGGTGCCGCCTGCGTGCGCGCGTGCCCGACCGGGGCCGCGATCCGCGTGAGCCCGGAGCAGTTCCTCAATTACGCGGGGCCGGTGGAATGAGCCTCGCCTCGCTGCTGCCGGAGTTGGCCGCCGACGTCGAGGGCGCGCTGGTGCGCCTGGGACGAGGCGAGCTCGCCGACAAGGTGCGCGAGGCGCCGATCGCCGCCTGGCATCGCGACGAGTTCGTGCAGGCAACCGAGCTCCACGTGGGGGAGGCGCGCGAGCCCGTGCCCGGGGACAGCACCGTCTCCCTGCTGGACGAGACCGGGGTGAGCCTCGAGCTGGACGCCGCGGGCAACCTGGTGCGCATCGACGTCTACGGCTACGAGGACGTGCTGGCGCGGCTCGCAGACCTGCGCCAGCGCCGCGCCCTGTTCGAGGCGCCGGGGTGGCGCGCGGTGGAGGCCTTCGCGTTCGACATCCCGCTGCTGCAGGCATTTTTCGATGCCAATCCGGAGTACCACTTGGCGGTGTCCGGGGCGCCCGCCGGGCCGGGCGAGGCGAAGGAGGATTTTCATTCGATGCCGCCGGCCGAGTGGCCGTGCACCCGCAAGTGGGTGGTGCTGTTCGTGGACGGGGAGGGCGCGATCGTGGGGATGGCCGACATCCTGGCCGACCTCTTCACCCCCGGAATCTGGCACGTGGGACTGTTCATCGTCGCCACCCGCCTGCACGGGAGCGGCGCAGCCCAGGCCATGCACGCCGGCCTCGAGGGGTGGATGCGCGCATCGGGTGCGCGCTGGTCGAGGCTGGGCGTCGTGGAGTGCAACCTGCGAGGCGAGCGCTTCTGGCGCCAGGTGGGGTACCGGGAGGTGCGGCAGCGCGGCGACTACCTGGTGGGAAAAAAGAGCCACCTGCTGCGGGTGATGGCCAAGCCCCTCGGCCGGGCCGACTGGGACCGCTACTTCGACGAGGTGCCTCGGGACCGTCCCGGGGCGCCCTAGGAAACGATTTCCACTCCGCGGTGGTCAATGGCCTATG
>JANMHV010000235.1:0-25395 GCA_031375445.1 Burkholderiales bacterium
CCACCCCCGCCTTCGGCAGCACCACGCCGGGCATGCGCCCGGCGGCGCCGCGCGCGCCGGGCCGCCAGGGCACCGACGAGTTCAACGCCTCGACGCTCCCCGCGGCCCAGGAGGCGGCGGTGCTCTACTCCGCGAGCCACGCGGGGCCGGCCACGCAGATCCTCAAGATCGAGATCAAGGACGCGCAGGGCCGCAACAACAAGCAGGCGTGGCTGATGCTGTTCGACCTCTACCAGGTGCAGCCGAGCCGCCAGGAGTTCGACGCGCTCTCGATGCTCTTCACGGTCAAGTTCGAGCAGTCTCCGCCGGCGTGGATCGACTCCACCGATGCCGCCGCCGACCCGCGGCGCGCGCATAGCCGCGACCGCAAGGACTTCTATCTCATGAAGCCCACCGCCGACGGCGCGATCGCAGCCGAGATCGACGCCTTCGCGGCCTTCGCCGAGAGCCAGGGCACGATGCGCCTGGACGTGGGCAAGGTGTCGGCCGTGACGCCCGAGGAGGCGACGCTCTTCACCAACGCGCTCCTCAAGCTGCGGCGCAAGCACGTGCCGATGTGGTTCAACAGCCTCGAGGCGCTCGAGAAGCTGCTGCGGCTCGCGTTGAACGAGGGCGCCACCGATGCGCAGCGCCCCTACTGGATGCTGCTCTTCGAGCTCCACATCCTGCAGGGCAGGATGGAGGAGTTCGAGGAGCTCGGGCTCGAGTACGCGGTGGCCTTCGAGCAGTCGCCGCCGAGCTGGGAGCCCTACGTGAACACGGTGGCCGCGGCCGCCGCGCGCCTGGCCATCCCCGCTCCCGCGGCCGATGCCAACGCGCCGGAGAGCGGCTTCGCGCTGAAGGGCGTCCTCTCGGCGGCCAGCGCCAACCAGATGGCGGAGCTCAATGCCTACGCCGCCGGGCGCTCCGAAGTGGTGCTCGACATGGCGAAAGTCCTGCGCGTGGACTATGGCTACACCGCCACCTTCTTCGACGTGGTGAAGGCGATCCAGCTGGCGGGAAAGCGCGTCATCCTCAACAACCTGAACGAGCTGAACGCGGCACTCCTGGAGGCGCTCGGGGTCAATCGCTACGCGATCCTGGTGCGCCGCAAGTCGAACTGAAGGAAATCCCCGGCTTGAATTCGGCGATTTCCGGCGCCACGTCCTCCCTACCCGTGCTATCAGCCTATCCATGAGCAGCGAATCCCCCGTCTTCCACGGCACCACCATCCTGTCGGTCCGCCGCGGCGAGCGCGTGGCCATGGGCGGCGACGGCCAGGTCACCCTGGGCAACGTGGTCGTCAAGGCCTCCGCGCGCAAGGTGCGGCGCATCTATCAGGACCGCATCCTCGCCGGGTTCGCGGGCGCCACCGCCGACGCGTTCACGCTGTTCGAGCGCTTCGAGGCCAAGCTGGAGAAGCACCAGGGCAATCTGCTGCGCTCCGCGGTGGAGCTCGCGAAGGACTGGCGCACCGACCGGATGCTGCGGCGCCTGGAGGCGATGCTCGCCATCGCCGACCGCCAGACCTCGCTCATCATCACCGGCAACGGCGACGTGCTCGAGCCCGAGCACGGCCTCCTCGCCATCGGCAGCGGCGGCGGCTACGCGCAGGCCGCGGCGCTGGCGCTGCTCGAGCACTCGGCCCTCGATCCGGCCGAGATCGTGAAGAAGTCGCTCACCATCGCGGGCGACCTGTGCATCTACACCAACCAGAACCACGTGATCGAGTCCCTGTGAACGCCACTCCCACCCCCGCATCTTTGCCGGCGGCCGACCCCGCGCCGATGATGACGCCCCAGGAGATCGTCCACGAGCTCGACAAGAACATCGTGGGCCAGGCCGATGCCAAGCGCGCGGTGGCGATCGCGCTGCGCAACCGCTGGCGCCGCTCCCAGGTCGCCGAGCCGCTGCGCGGCGAGATCACGCCCAAGAACATCCTGATGATCGGGCCCACGGGCGTGGGCAAGACCGAGATCGCGCGGCGGCTCGCCAAGCTCGCCAACGCGCCCTTCATCAAGGTCGAGGCCACCAAGTTCACCGAGGTGGGCTACGTCGGTCGCGACGTCGATTCCATCATCCGCGACCTGGTGGAGACGGCGATCAAGGACACCCGCGAGCAGGAGATGGCGAAGGTGCGCCCGCGGGCCGAGGATGCCGGCGAGGACCGGGTGCTCGATGCGCTGCTGCCGGGCGTGCCGCCCACCGAGGGCAACGACGCCAACTCCACGCGGCAGCGCTTCCGCAAGATGCTGCGCGAGGGCAAGTTGGACGACAAGGAGATCGAGTTCGACGTGGCGCAGGCTTCGCCCCACATGGAGATCCTGTCGCCCCCGGGCATGGAGGAGCTCACCTCGCAGATCCAGGGCATGTTCCAGAACCTGGGCGGCGCCCGGAGGAAGCGGCGCGTGTTGCGCATCCGCGAGGCGCTGCGGCTCGCCATCGACGAGGAGGCGGGGCGCCTGGTGAACGAGGAGGAGATCCGCTTCAAGGCGCTGCGCGCCGTGGAGCAGGACGGCATCGTGTTCCTGGACGAGCTCGACAAGATCGCGAGCCGCGGCGAGATGCACGGCGCCGACGTCTCGCGCCAGGGCGTGCAGCGCGACCTGCTGCCGCTGGTGGAGGGCACCTCGGTCACCACCAAGTACGGAATGGTCCGCACCGACCACATCCTCTTCATCGCGAGCGGCGCATTCCACCTCGCCAGGCCCTCGGACTTGATCCCCGAGCTGCAGGGGCGCCTGCCGATCCGCGTGGAGCTCTCGAGCCTCTCGGTGGAGGACTTCGAGCGCATCCTCACCGCCACCGACGCCTGCCTCACGCGCCAGTACCAGGCGCTCCTCGCCACCGAGGGCGTCGAACTCGAGGACACCCCCGAGGGCGTGCGGCGCCTGGCCGAGATCGCCTTCTCGGTGAACGAGCGCACCGAGAACATCGGCGCGCGCCGGCTCTACACGGTGATGGAGAAGCTGCTGGAGGAAGTTTCGTTCGACGCCGGGCGCAACGCCAAGCGCATCGTGATCGACGCGGCCTACGTGGACACGCGCCTGGCGGGCCTCGCGCAGAGCGAGGACCTCGCGCGCTACGTGCTTTGATGGTGACAAACCGTCACCGCGTGGAGGCGGCGCGCGGCTAGAATCGCGGCCATGAAAACCGCCGCATGCTGCGCCGCGCTGGCGCTCGCCGCCTGCGCCCACCCGCCCTTGTCGATGGACGTTCCCGCCTCGCTCGCTGCCGCCGAGACCGCGTTCGCCGCGCATTCCGTGCGCGAGGACATGCGCGCCGCCTTCATCGCCGCCTTCGACACCGACGGCGTGTTCGTGAGGAACGGCTGGACCGTCGCTGCGGAGTCGCTGCGCAACCAGCCCCCGCCCCCGATCGTGCTCGACTGGAGGCCCGTCCACGTTGAAGTCGCCGCGGCCGGGGACTTGGGACTCTCCACCGGGCCGTGGAGGATCACCAGCAAGGCCAAGCCCGATGCGCCACCGACCTACGGCCAGTTCATCTCGATCTGGCGCCGCGAGGGTGCCGGTCCGTGGAAGGTCGCCGTCGACCTGGGCATCGGGCATCCGGAGCCGTCGCTGTGGCAGGCTCCGCTCGCCGGCTCCACGATCGCGGCATCGGCGGCTTCGACGCAGGCGCTCGCCGCCGCCGAGGCGGATTTCGCAGCACGCGCCCGCGCCGCGGGCTTGCGCGCCGCGCATAGCGAGCACGCCGCCCCGGACCTGCGGTTCTACCGCAATGGCGCGGCACCCGTGCTCGGGCGCGCGGAAGCACTCGCCGCGCCGTCGATGACCGACGAGGCGTTCGACTGGATCGTCGAGCGCGCGGAGACCTCGCGTTCCGGCGACCTGGGCTATGCCCGCGGGCGCTATGTCCGCGCCGACGCGCCCACGGTCGCCGTCGGGTACTACCTGAGGGTGTGGCGCCGCGCGGCGGGCCGCTGGCAGGTGGCGCTCGACGTGGTGAATCCGGCGCCCGCCAAGCCTTAGGGAAGCTCTGATTTATTCCCGGGGAGCTGCGTAGCCGCGCGCCAGCCGCAGCATCGATTCCATCAAGTGGTCGCCGGCCTTGGCGATGAACTCCAGCCGCCGCGCGTTGGCGTGCGGCTCGCGGATCGCCTGCTCGAGGAACTGCAGCTGGTTCTCGGCGAGCTGGATCTCCGCCAGGGCCTCGCTCGTGTTCCCCGGGCCGTCGCGCAGGGCCGCGACGGCGTCGCGAAGCTGCGACTCGGCCTCGGCGAGCTCGCGGGCCTCGTCACCCGCGCCGCGGCGCAGCAGGTGGATGCGCGGCACGCGCTGGGACAGGATCGCCGCCCGCGCGGCGGTCACCGCGGGCCCGGTATCGGCGCCCAGCATCCGCGCGCCCTTGGTCGCGATCCAGGCGAGTTCCTCGGTACGCTCGACCAGCTTGCGCGCGGTGTCTTTCGAAGGGGCGCGCGCCACCCACGGCCGGTAATCGGCCCAGAGCAGGCGCAGCAGCACGAAGTTGTCGCGCGCTTCGGCGCCCACCGCCCGTGCCTGCACCCGCGGCAAGAGGCTGTCGAACTCGCGCGTCGCATCGGCCAGGTGGCGGCGGCTGCGGTCGACGAGGATGCCGTGAGCGGCCTGGGCGTGGAGCTTCGCCATGCGCTCGGCCAGCATCGCGAGCCGCAAAGCGGCGAGGGCGGGGGGAGCCTCGGGGACGACTCGATCCTGCGCCAGCGCCGGCGCCACGAGGCAGGCGGCCACGGCGGCGACGAATGCGCGCCGCGCGGGCAACGCCCCGCTCAGGCCCACGCGCGCCGGAAAACGCCCGACGCGACCAGGCCGGGCAGCGCGGCGATCGCCTCGGCCGCGAGCCCCACGCCCGCTTCCGCCAGCGCCGTGCCGGCGGCGAGCCTCTCGAGCAACGCCGCCTCGCCTCCGAGCAGCCGGCAGGCAACGCCGGCCCCGTCGCGCAGGACCAGGGCGTCCTGGGCTTCCCAGCCGCCCTGCGGCGTGCCGTCCCGCCCCTCCTGGTTGGCCTCCCACAGGGCGAAGATGGGGTGGGCGGAACGCACCACGCGGGCACCCTCCTGCAGCTCGAAGCGCAGCTCCCCGTGGCGTTCGGCGGGGACCCGGGCCAAGGCCGCGAAATCGAACGGCGCCGGATCGGGCGCCACCTCGGCCTCGTGCAGGGCCCATTCGAGGCGCGCCAGGTCGGGAAGGTATGCGAGGGGCGCGGCATGGGGATCGGCGCCGAGGAACTGCGGCAGCGCGGCGCCGAACCGGCCCAGGTTTCCCGACCGCGAGGGATGCGACACCGCATAGCGCTGCGCTAGCGCATCGAAGAACGCGGCGCCGACGAGACGCTTCACCACGGGATACGCGCCGGCGAGGGCATCGCAGTGAAGCGCCTCCCGGGTGCGGCGGTAAACGTTCATCCGCGCCTCGCCCGGCCGCTCGGACCGGCCTAGCTCGTCGAGGAACTCGCGCTGGAACGCGGCGAGGCTCACGCCGCCACCTCGGTTGCGTGGCCCGTCCCCGCCATGATGCCTTCGGCCCGGCGGCATTCTTCCAGCAGCGTGTCCAGGGGCGGCAGGGCCGCGTCCCACTCGACCAGCGTCGGCCGCGGTCCGAATCGCTCCAGCGCATCGGCATACAGCGCCCACACCTCGGGCGCCACCGGGGCCGCATGGGTATCCACCAACAGGCCATCGATGCGGTCGTGGCCGGCCACGTGGATCTCGGCCACGCAGCCGGGATCGATCCCGCGAAGGTATTCCAGCGGGTCGAAACCGTGGTTCACGGCATTCACCCAAACGTTGTTCACGTCGAGGAGCACGCCGCAGCCCGCGCGCCTCGCCACCGCCGCGATGAACTCCCACTCCGGCATGTCGCCGGCGGGGGCCACGTAGGCCGTCACGTTCTCCACCAGCAGGCGCCGTCCGAGGATCTCCTGGACCTGCGCCACGCGCGACACCACGTGGTCCAGCGCCTCGCGCGTGCACGGCAGGGGAAGGAGGTCGTTGGCGTGCACGCCGGCAAACGAGGACCACGAGAGGTGCTCGGAGACGAGGGCCGGCTCGAAGCGCGCGATGAGCTCGCGCAGCTCGCCGAGGTGGCCGAGATCGAGGGGGTCGGTGGAGCCGAGCGAGAGGCCCACGCCGTGGAGGCTCAGGGGATGGTCGGCGCGGAGGCGCTCCAGCCAGTCGCGATGCGCGCCGCCCAAGCCGAAGAAGTTCTCGGCATGCACCTCGATGAAGCCGAGCGGCGACGAGCGCCCGGCGAGGTCGCGGTAGTGCGGGGCACGCAGCCCGATCCCGACGGACGCGGGACCGATCGGCGCCGTGCCCATGGAGGGTGCCGCTACTTGCCGCCCTTGGGCGGCTGGGTCTTGCCGCCGGCCTTCTCGCAGGTGCCCTTGGCCACGTATTTCCACTCGTCGGGCGCGTTGTCCTTCTTGGCCTTGCCCGCGCAGGTGTGGTTGGCCGTGCCGCAATCGTTCTGCCCGGCCTTGGCGACGCCGTAGCACTTCTCCTTGGAATCCTGGGCGGTGGCGGGCTGGGCGAGCCCCAGCGCCAGGATCCCGGCCACGGCGGTGTGGATCAACTTGTCGTTCATGGACATCGGAATCTCCTGGAAATCTGCGCCGCGGGCAGGGAGGCCCGCGACGAGATTTTATCACCCGGACCCCCTACAATGATCGCTTCCCTCCCCCGCGCCGACACCGACACCCGACAATGGCTGCCAAGCTTTCTTCCGCCCAGAAGGCCGAGGTCCTCATCGAGGCCCTGCCCTACATCCGCCAGTTCTACGACCGCACCATCGTGATCAAGTACGGCGGCAACGCCATGACCGACGTGGCGCTGCAGGAGGACTTCGCCGAGGACGTGGTGCTGCTCAAGCTGATCGGAATGAACCCGGTGGTGGTCCACGGCGCCGGCCCGCAGATCGGCGCCCTGCTGCAGAAGCTCGGCAAGCAGAGCGAATTCATCCAGGGCATGCGCGTCACCGACGAGGAGACGCTCGACGTGGTCGAGATGGTGCTGGGCGGCCTCATCAACCAGGAGATCGTGACCCTCATCAACAAGGCCGGCGGCAAGGCCGTGGGCCTCACCGGCAAGGACGGTCACTTCATCCATGCGCGCAAGCTGAAGGTGGCGAGCAAGGAAGACAAGAAGAAGAAGATCGACGTGGGCCTGGTGGGCGAGATCGTGAAGATCGACCCGGAGATCATCCAGCTGCTGGACCAGCGCGACTTCATCCCCGTGATAGCACCCATCGGCAGCGACGAGAACGGTGTCGCCTACAACATCAACGCCGACATCGCCGCGGGCAAGCTCGCGATCACCCTTCAAGCGGAAAAGCTGGTGCTCCTCACCAACACCACCGGCGTCCTCGACAAGGAGGGCAAGGTGGTGACGGGCCTGAACTCGCAGAAGGTGAAGGAGATGATCGACGACGGCACCATCTCCGGCGGCATGCTGCCCAAGGTGGAATGCGCCCTCGACGCGGTGAGGAACGGCGTGAAGAGCTCGCACATCATCGACGGGCGCGTCTCCCACGCGCTGCTGCTCGAGGTGCTCACCAGCTCCGGGGTGGGAACGCTGATCCGGGGTGCCGCGGCGAACCGCACCGGGCGCTAGCCGGCCCTACTGGCGCGAAAGGCGCGCCGCCAGCGCCACGTGGTCGGAAAGGCGCGACCACTGCGCACCCACGTGCCGCTCCACGCTGTCGATCTTCAGGTCGCGCACGTAGATGCGGTCGAGCGACAGCATCGGCATCTGCGCGGGGTAGCTCTTGGCGAGCTTGCCTTCGGCGTGCTCGAAGACCTCCACCAGCCCCAGCTCCTGCTTGAGGTAGGCGCTCGCCTTCTTCTGCCAGTCGTTGAAGTCGCCGGCGATGATCAACGGCCCCGACTTGGGCACCGAGGCGCGGATGCGGTCGCAGAGCCACTCGAGCTGGAAGCGCCGGCTCCTCGCCCACAGCCCGAGGTGGGTGTTGATGCAATGCACCGGCTCCTTCCAACCCGGGACCTGCACCTCGCAGTGGAGCAGCCCGCGGCTCTCGATCGGGTGGTGCGAGATGTCGATGTTCTCCCACACCGGGATCGGGTGGCGGCTCACGACCGCGTTGCCGTGGTGGCCATCGGTGTAGACGCAGTTCATGCCGTATACGGTGTGGGCTCCCTCGTGGGCCAGGAACTCGTGCTGGCTCACCTCGGGCCAGGTCACGTGCCGGCGCGCGTTGGCATCGTGCTTGCCCTGCACTTCCTGCAGGAAAGCGACGTCCGAATCGAGCCCCTTCAGCCGGTCGCGGATCTCGTGCAGCACCAGGCGGCGGTTGAACTGCGACAGCCCCTTGTGGATGTTGTAGGTGACGACATTCAGGCTGCTGGCACGGCTCATGTCATCTTTCCTGTCTTTCGGGGAGCATCAGTATCGCCTTGCGGTTGCTCCACGAGAATACGCGAGCGGCCGCCTCCCGCCAGGGCAACCACTCCGCGGCCAGGTGCTCCCGCGGGGCGAGGCGTACCGGCTGGCGCCCGGGCAGGCAAAGGCCGAAGACATGCTCGGTGTTGTGGGTCACGCCCGGGGCGTATCGATGGCGCCATACCGGATAGATTTCGAATACGTTTAGCAAGTTCCATTCCGTGAGCACATGGACCGCCGCGTCGATGCCGGTTTCCTCGCCCACCTCCCGGATCGCGGTGTCCCGGAGGGCCTCCGCCCCGTCGCGGCTGCCGGAGACCGACTGCCAGAACCCGGGCCGGTCGGCGCGCTCCAGGAGCAGCACCTCGAGCGACGCCGTATGGATCACCACCAGCGCCGATTCGGGGACCTTGAAGGGCCGGTCGGTCACGCGACGCGCATGCGCGAGGCCACCGCGTGGTCACCCGAGAACCATGCGTGGGGCATGTCCCGCGTGCGGTGCATCGCCATCGGGTTGCCGGCGCGGTCCACGGCGATCAGCCCCACGTCGGCGTCGAACTCGCGACCCAGCTCCCCCAGAGCCTTGCCCATCGCCTCGTCGAGCGGCGCGCCGCGCTCGACGTCGTCGGCCAGCGCGCGGGTAGTCAGCAACCGCAGCACGAACTCCCCGGTGCCGGTTGCCGAGGCGGCGGCGTGGCGCGATGCGTAGTTGCCGGCGCCGGGAATCGGCGAATCTCCCACGCGCCCGGCGAGCTTGAGCGTCATGCCGCCGGTGGAGGTGGCGGCCGCCAGCACGCCGTGCGAATCGACCGCGACGGCGCCGACGGTGCCGCCCGCGTACTCCGGATGGTCCTTGAGGAAGTGGCGCAGGCGCAGCGTCCGATCCGTCGCCTCGCGATCGAGGGCGGCGCGCTTCTCCTTCCAGTCGGCCAGGCGCGCGGGCGTGACCGAATCGTGGTCGCCGAAGCCCATGGCGCGCGCGAACCGCTGCGCGCCGTCGCCCGCGAGCATCACGTGGTCGGTTTCCTCCATCACCTTGCGGGCGACGAGGATCGGGTTCCTGACACCGCGCAGCGCCGCGACCGCGCCGACCCTCTGCCCGACGCCCTCCATCAAGCAGGCGTCGAGCTCGCAGGCGCCGTCGTAGTTGAGCACCGCCCCGGTGCCCGCGTTGAAGATCGGGTTGTCCTCCAGCGCCACGACGGTGGCGCAGACCGCGTCGAGCGCGCTTCCGCCCGCCAGCAGGATCGCCTGGCCCAAGCCGACCGCGCAGCCCAGGCCCTGGAGCGCATCCTCCTCGGAGCCGGGCCGCCAGCTGCCGGCGCCGCCGTGCGCGATGAGCGCGACCGGCATCGCCCTCACGCCCCCGCCGCGCTGCGCAGCTTGATGTGGAGCTCGCGCAACTGCTTCTCGGTCACCGGGCTTGGCGTTTCCACCAGCAGGTCCTGCCCGCGCTGGGTCTTGGGGAACGCGATCACGTCGCGGATCTGGTCCACGCCCGCGAGCATCGCCACCATGCGATCGAGGCCGAAGGCGATGCCGCCGTGGGGCGGCGCGCCGTAGGCGAGCGCGTCGAGCAGGAAGCCGAACTTGGCGCGCTGGTCCGCCTCCGAGATGCCGAGGGCGGCGAACTGCTTCGCCTGCACCGCGGCCGAGTGGATCCGCACCGAGCCGCCCCCGAGCTCCCAGCCGTTCATGGCGATGTCGTAGGCCTTGGCGAGCACCTTGCCGGGATCGCTCTGGAGCAGCTCCATGTGCTCGTCCTTGGGGCTCGTGAACGGGTGGTGGGCCGCGTTCCAGCGCTGGTTGTCGTCGTCGTACTCGAACGCGGGAAAGTCGACCACCCAGCATGGCTTGAAGCCGGCCTCGGCGTGGCCCTTCTCGTGGCCGACCTTCTGCCGCAGCGCCCCGAGCGCGTCGTTCACCACCTTGCGGCGGTCGGCGCCGAAGAAGATCACGTCGCCCGCCCTGGCGCCCGTGCGCTCGATGATGCGGCCCAGCACCTCGGGGGCGAGGAACTTCACGATCGGGCTCTGCAGCCCCTCCTCGTTCAGCTTCGCGGGGTCGTTCACGCGGATGTAGGCGAGGCCCTTGGCGCCGTAGATCGCGACGAAGGGCGTGAGATCGTCCAGCTCCTTCCTCGTGAATTGCGCGTTGCCGCCCGGCACGAGCAGCGCCGCGACGCGCCCGTCGGGAAGCTCGGCCGCCGACTTGAACACCTTGAACCCGCAATCGCGCACGGCGTCGGTGAGCTCCGTGAGCTCGAGCTTCACGCGCAGGTCGGGCTTGTCGCTGCCGTACTTCGACGTGGCCTGCGCGTAGGTGAGGCGCGGGAAGGGCGGCAAATCCACGTCGAGCACGCGCTTCCACACGTGGCGGATCAGCCCCTCCATGATGTCCTGGATCTCGCGCTCGGTGAGGAACGAGGTCTCGATGTCGATCTGGGTGAACTCGGGCTGGCGATCGGCGCGCAGGTCCTCGTCGCGGAAGCACTTCACGATCTGGTAGTAGCGGTCGTAGCCTGCGATCATCAGCAGCTGCTTGAAGAGCTGCGGCGACTGGGGCAGCGCGTAGAACTGGCCGTCGTGGATGCGCGAGGGCACCAGGAACTCGCGCGCGCCTTCGGGAGTGCTCTTGTAGAGCACGGGCGTTTCCACGTCGACGAAGCCGTGGCCGTCGAGGTACTCGCGAACGGCGCGGGCCGTCGCGTGCCGCATGCGCATGATGCGCTGCATCGCGGGCCGGCGCAGGTCGAGGAAGCGGTACTTGAGGCGCACCTCCTCGGAGATCTGCTCGTCGTCCATCATGAAAGGCGGCGTCGCCGCCGTGTTGAGAACCTCGATCTCGTGCGCGAGCACCTCGATCGCCCCGCTCTTGAGGTCCGGGTTCACGGTGCCCTCGGGCCGCGGGCGCACCACGCCCGTCACGCGCAGCACGAATTCATTCCTCACGCGGTCGGCAGTGGCGAAGGTCGCGGCACGATCGGGATCGCAGACCACTTGCACCAGGCCCTCGCGGTCGCGCAGGTCGATGAAGATCACCCCGCCGTGGTCACGGCGGCGGTGGGCCCAGCCGAAGAGCGCGACGCTCTGGCCGAGGAATCGGGTGTCGATGTTGCCGCAGTATTCGGTGCGCATGGTTTCTCGTTCCGCCGTGGGCGGGATCCAATGATTTCCTGGGGGCCGCCCGGAGGCGGGGGGGCGAGTTCCGAAAGGGGGGCGAGGCCGCCGCGCTCAGCGCGACGGCACCGGATTGGGGTCGGTCCCGGGACGTTTGCCCTCGGGACGGTCGCGCGGGTGCGGCGGCTCGGCCACACCCATGGAGATGATGTACTTGAGCGCCTCGTCGACGCTCATCTCGAGCTCCATCGTGTCGGCGCGCGGCACGACGAGGAAGAAACCCGCGGTGATGTTCGGCGTGGTGGGGACGAACACCGAGATCTGCTCGCGGCCGAGCCGGTCGGCGACCTCGTTCTCCGGCGTGCCGGTGACCAACGCCACGGTCCACGTGCCCGGCTGCGGATAGCGCACCAGCACCGCGCGCCGGAATGCCTGCCCCTCGGGTGAGAAGAGCGTGTCGCTGATCTGCTTAACCCCCCCGTAGATCGAGCGCACGATCGGGATGCGCCCGAGGATGGAGTGGCCGACGAGCAGGAGCTTGCGGCCGAAGAAGTTGGCCGCCAGCGCGCCGGTGAAGACCACGATCGCGAGCGTGAGGAAGATTCCCAGGCCCGGGACGTGGAAGCCGAACAGCGCGTCGCTCTGGTACCTGGCGGGCACCAGCAGCAGCGACTGGTCCATGAGGTCCACCAGCAGCTTCAGCACCCACAACGTGATGCCGAGCGGGATCCAGACCAGCAGGCCCGCGACGAAGTAGCGCCGGAGGGTGGCCATCACGTGCTAGCTCGACCGCGTCATGTACCGGTGGGCGTGGCGCCGGAGCTGCTGGCGGGGCCGCTGCCGGAGGTGCCCTTGCCGCCCTCCCCGGAGCTGCCGCCTTCGGGCTTGGAATCGGCCTTGGATTCCGTCGCCTTGGCATCGGGCGCCTTGGGCGCCGTGCCCTTCGACTTGAAGTCGGTGGCGTACCAGCCGCTGCCCTTCAGCTGGAAGCCGGCGGCGGTGACCATCTTCGAGAATTCCGGCTTGCCGCACTTCGTGCAGACGGTGAGCTGCGGGTCGCTCACCTTCTGCAGGAACTCCTGCTGGTGGCCGCAGCTCGAGCAGCGATACTCGTAGATGGGCATCTTGGAGGGTCTCCGTCTGGGTTGATTTGCATTTTAACAGAAGCACTTGGCGCATTTGTGCACTGCGCAATGAAAGCCGGAGCAACGGGGTGGCCGGGACCGAGCCCTTCGCCTCAGGGGGCGGCCGCCCGAAACCGATTGGAGAACCAGCCGCCGGCGGCGAGCGCCGCCGACATGCTCCAGAAGACCGGAGCCATGCCGAGGGCCGCCACGCTGCCGAACGCGAGCGGCAGCACCGTATGGCTGGCGTTCAGCACCACGGAGCGCACGCCGACCGCTTCCCCGCCGCGCCCCTCGGGCGCATGGGCATAGATGAGCGCCATCACCGACGGCTGGGTCGCGCCGAGAGCGAGGCCCAGGAGGAACGAGATCGCGGCGAGGAGGGGAACCGTGTGCGCCATCGGGAACAGGAGGTAGGCGCAGCACGCCACCGCCATCGTGGCGGTGATGAGCGGCCACTCCCGCACGTGCCGAGAGATGAAGGGGAGTGCCAGGCGGATCGTGATCGTGGCGGCGGCGAAGCTCGCGAGGATGAGCCCGATCGTGGTGGCGGACAGCCCGATCCGGGTGCCGTAGATCGGCATCACGAACACGTACAAGTCCCACGCGCCGGCGAGGAGCCCGGTCACGATGAAGACGTTGCGCAGCTGCCGGTCGCGCAACAGGTCGAACGCGCTGCGAGGCGCCGATTCTGCCGGGGCCCCGGGCGTGTGCGAGAAGCGGTGCCGCCTGGCGGCGAGGAGTGCCAGGCCCGCGAGCCCGATCGCGGCGAGCAGCAGGAACGAGAGCCGGTGGCCCAGGTGGTCGATGGCGAGGCCGGCCGCGACGGGGCCCACGAAGTTGGAAATCGAGAAGCCGAGTGCGAGCCAGCCGAAATTGGCCTTGCGGTCCTCGGGCGCGCTCATCTGGCCCACGGCATGCTGGATGCCCACATGGAACAGCATGAAGCCTAGCCCCGCCCCGGCCGCCGCGACGTGCAGCGAGACGATGCCGGGGAAAAATCCCGGCAGGGACACCGCCGCGACCACCACGGCGAGCGAGGCGAGCATCGGCCGACGCACCCCGACCCGGTCCACCAGGCGCCCCGCCGGAATGCCCAGGAACATGGGCAGCGCGGCGAAGAGAGACATCAGCACGCCGACCGTGAGCGGCGAGCCGCCGAGCGACAGCGCCGTAAGCGAGATGTTGAGGCGGCTGCCGTTGAACGCGGAATGCGCGAGAACCGTCGTGGCGACGATCAGCGCGAGGGGTACGCCTGCCTTCAGGGCTTCCTGCTTTCCAGGGCGGCGATGCGCTCGGCGATGGGCGGGTGGCTCGAGAACAATCCCATGAACTTGCTGTGGCCTTCGGCGATGCCGTGGGCCTGGAAGGACTGCGGCAGCGCGGCGGGCTCGACACCCCCGAGCCGGCGAAGCGCCGCGACCATCGGGCTCGACCGCCCCATCAGCGAAGCGGAGCCCGCATCGGCGCGGAATTCACGCTGGCGCGAGAACCACGCGACGATGATCGAGGCGAGGATGCCGAACAGGATTTCGCAGGCGAAGACCGTGACGTAGTAGCCGATGCCGATCCCGCGCTCGGTCTTGAACACGACCTTGTCCACCAGGTAGCCGACCACGCGGGCCAGGAACACGACGAAGGTGTTGACCACGCCCTGGATCAGCGTGAGCGTGACCATGTCGCCGTTGGCGATGTGCGCGATCTCATGGCCGATGACGGCCTCGATCTCTTCGCGCGACATCGACTCCAGCAGGCCCGTGGACACCGCCACCAGCGACGAGTCGCGGAAGGCGCCGGTGGCGAAGGCGTTGGGCGCGCCCTCGAAGATCGCGACCTCGGGCATGCCGATGCCGGCCTTGTCGGCGAGGCGCTTCACGGTGGACACGATCCACTGCTCGTCGGCGGTCTGGGGCGGGTCGATCACGCGCGCGCCCGTGGACCATTTGGCCATGGGCTTGGAGATCAGCAGCGAGATGATCGCGCCGCCGAAACCGATCACCGCCGAGAAGATGAGCAGCATGCCCATGTTCAGCCCATTGGCGGTGAGGAACTGGTTCACGCCGAGGATCGAGAGCGTGACCGACAGCACCAGCATCACGGCGAGGTTGGTGATGAGGAACAGGACGATTCTCTTCATGGTCTTCGGTTTCCGCGAATGGAGCCCGCGACGGGGCTCGAACAGGTGGAGATCGGGCCGGTCAACCCGAATTCAAGCGCCGAGTGTGCCATGCCCGGTCGCCGGGACTCCGGCCCTCAGGCCATGAGCGTTTCGATGGCAGCGAAGCCGCCGTCAAAACGGGATGTCATCCTCGAAGTCGTCGAACTTGCCGCCGCCCTTGGCCGCACCTGCCGCGGCGGGCTTGCCCGCGGGAGCGCGGCTCGGGGCCTGCGACTCCTCGCCACGATCCGGCGCGCCGCCACCGCCGCCCATGCCCTGGCGCGAGCCCAGCATCTGCATGCGGTCGGCGATGACCTCCGTGCTGTACTTGTCCTGCCCGTCCTTGTCCTGCCACTTGCGGGTCTGCAGGCGCCCCTCGACGTAGCACTGCGAGCCCTTCTTGAGGTATTCCCCCGCGATCTCCGCCAGCTTGTCGAAGAAGGCGATGCGGTGCCACTCGGTCTTTTCCTGCTTCTCGCCGTTCTTGTCCTTCCACGTCTCGGTGGTGGCGATGGAGATGTTGGTGACCGCGCGCCCGTCGGGCATGTAGCGCGTTTCCGGGTCGCGCCCGAGGTTGCCGATGAGGATGACCTTGTTGACCGATGCCATGTTTCGCGTTCCTTTCGTCTGGTGTCGCTGCCGCTTGCTAGTTGCGCGCCGCGGGGGTGGCCGCGGGCAGGAATTCTCCCATGTTCCAGGCCACCACCAGCCACGCCGCGATGACCGCGAGGCACGCGATGAGGACCGCCTGGGGGCCGCCGTGCTGGGCCAGGGCCCCGCCTGCCGCCCCGCCGAAGAAGGTGCCGAGGAACTGTACGCCGGAATATATGCCGGTTGCGGCCCCGGTGCCTTCGCGCGGGGCCGCGCGCGAAACCAGCGCCGGGAGCCGTGCCTCAAGAACGTTGAAGCCGGCGAAGAAGATTACAAGGGCGGCCACGATGCCGCCGACCGAATCGAGCCCCGCCGAAAGCACCAGGATCGCCACACCCACGGTCGCCACGGCGCCGAGGAAGATCCGGCGCTCGTAGGTGGCGGCACGGCCGATCATCGTCGGGAGCATCAGCGCCACGCCCGCCGCGACCGCGCCCAGGTAGACCGCCCAGTGGGACGGGGCCGGCAGGCCCGCGCGCACCAGCGCCAGCGGGACCACGACGAAGAGCGCCATCAGCACCGCCTGGAGCGAGAAGATGCCGACGTTGAGCCGGGCCAGCTCCGGCTCCCGCAGCATCGCGAGGATCGCGACCCGGGAGGCGGTGCGCTTCTGGGGAGGCGCCTCCGGCACCACCCAACGCACCACGCCGATGGCGCCGAGGGCGAGCACCCCGGTGAGGGCGAAAATGCCCGGAACGCCCACCAGGCGCTGCAGGAGGGGTGCCAGGACGAACGAAAGCACGAACACCGCCCCGATGGTCGAGCCGATGATCGCCATCGACTTGGTGCGCTGGCTGTCACGGGTCAGGTCCGCCGCCATGGCGATGGTGACCCCGGAGATGGCCCCGGCGCCCTGGAGCATCCTGCCTGCGATCATGAGCCACGGACTTTCCGCCCCGGCGCACACGAAGCTGCCGGCGGCGAAGAGGACGAGCCCCAGGTAGAGCATGGGCTTGCGGCCGTGGCGGTCGGATAACCAGCCGAACGGGACCTGGAGGGCTGCCTGGGTGATCCCGTAGGCGCCGAGCGCCACGCCCACGAGGGTGAGCGACCACCCCGGGCGCTCCACGGCATACAGGGCGAACACCGGGAGGATCACGAACATCCCGAAGAGCCGCAGGCCGAAAATGGAGGCGAGCGACAGGCTGGCTCGCAGCTCGCTCGGACTCATGCGTGCCGGAGTAGTCACCGAAATAGGGGGTTGGAGCAGGGCAAGGAGGCTCATGTATATTAGCAGATTGCCCTATGGAAACGATTCGCATACGAGGTGCCCGCACGCACAACCTCAAGAATGTCAGCCTCGACATTCCGCGTGACCGGTTGGTCGTGATCACCGGGCTCTCCGGCTCCGGAAAATCCTCGCTCGCCTTCGACACCCTCTACGCCGAGGGACAGCGCCGCTACGTCGAATCGCTCTCGGCCTACGCCCGGCAATTCCTGCAGCTGATGGAGAAGCCCGACGTGGACCTGATCGAGGGGCTGTCGCCCGCGATCGCGATCGAGCAGAAGGCGACCTCCCACAACCCGCGCTCCACCGTGGGTACCGTCACCGAGATCCACGACTACCTGCGGCTGCTGTTCGCCCGCGTGGGCGACCCCTATTGCCCGGAGCACGACGTGCTCCTCTCCGCCCAGAGTGTCGCGCAGATGGTGGACCACGTGCTCGGGCTCGCCGAGGGCACGCGCGTGATGGTGCTGGCGCCACTCATCGTCGGGCGCAAGGGCGAGCAGGTGGACCTGTTCGACGAGCTGCGCGCCCAGGGCTTCGTGCGGCTGCGCATCGACGGCGAGGTGCACGAGATCGACCGCCTGCCGAAGCTCGACCGCAACCGCAAGCACACCGTCGAGATCGTGATCGACCGCGTGAGGATCGAGCCGCGCAAGGAAGGCGGCATCGGCCAGCAGCAGCGGCTCGCGGAATCCTTCGAGACGGCGCTGCGGCACGCCGACGGGCGGGCGCTCGCCGTGGAGATGGGCGCCTCCGAGGGCGCGGCGGGCTCCGGGCGCGAGCACCTGTTCTCCTCCAAGTTCGCCTGCCCGATCTGCAACTATTCCATCCCCGAGCTCGAGCCGCGCCTCTTCTCGTTCAACAACCCGATGGGCGCGTGCCCGCGTTGCGACGGGCTGGGGGAAGTCACCTTCTTCGATCCCCGCCGCGTGGTCGCCTTCCCGCACCTGTCGCTGGCGGGCGGGGCGATCCGCGGCTGGGACCGCCGCAACCAGTTCTACTTCTCGATGCTGGTCTCGCTCTCGCAGCACTTCGGGTTCGACGTCGAGGTGCCGTTCGAGGCGCTGCCCGAGCGCGCGCAGCAGGTGATCCTGCACGGCTCCGGGGAGGAGAAAGTGGCGTTCAAGTATCCCGGCGAGAAGGGCCGCAGCGCCACCAAGGAGCACGCCTTCGAGGGCATCCTTCCCAACCTCGAGCGCCGCTACAAGGAGACCGATTCGGTCGCGGTGAAGGAGGAGCTCGCCAAGTACCTGAACCAGCGCGCCTGCCCGGAGTGCGCGGGAACGCGGCTCAGGATCGAGGCGCGCAACGTGCGGGTGGCCGGCCGCAACATCCACGAGCTCTCGTCGATGCCGCTGAAGGAGGCGCAGCCGCTGTTCGCGAGCCTCGAGCTCCCGGGACAGAAGCGCGCGGTGGCCGAGAAGATCGTGCGCGAGATCGCCAACCGCGTGGGATTCCTCAACAACGTGGGGCTCGACTACCTCTCGCTCACGCGCCCGGCCGACACGCTCTCCGGGGGCGAGGCGCAGCGCATCCGGCTCGCGAGCCAGATCGGCTCGGGATTGACCGGCGTGATGTACGTGCTCGACGAGCCCTCCATCGGCCTGCACCAGCGCGACAACGAGCGCCTGATCGAGACGCTCAAGCACCTGCGCGACCTCGGCAACTCGGTGATCGTGGTGGAGCACGACGAGGAGGCGATCCTCGCCGCCGACCACGTGATCGACATGGGCCCGGGCGCGGGCATCCACGGCGGCGAGGTGGTCGCCCAGGGCACGCCGGCGGATATCCTGCGCCACGCCCACTCCCTCACCGGCCAGTACCTCTCCGGGCGCAAGGCGATCCCGATCCCGGCGCGCGCTCGACGCGCCGATCCCGCGAAGAAGCTTTCGATCACCGGGGCCCGCGGCAACAACCTGCGCGGCGTGAGCGTGGACATCCCGGTGGGGCTCTTCGTCTGCGTCACCGGCGTGTCGGGATCCGGCAAGTCCACCCTCATCAACGACACGCTCTACAGCGCGGTGGCGCACCACCTCTACGGCTCCTCCACGGAAGCCGCGGAGCACGACACGATCGAGGGCCTCGAGCACTTCGACAAGGTGATCAACGTCGACCAGAGCCCGATCGGGCGCACGCCGCGCTCGAACCCGGCGACGTACACGGGCCTCTTCACGCCCATACGCGATCTCTTCGCCGGCGTGCCGGAGTCGCGCGCGCGCGGCTACGGGCCGGGGCGCTTCTCCTTCAACGTGAAGGGCGGGCGCTGCGAGGCCTGCCAGGGCGACGGGATGATCAAGGTGGAGATGCACTTCCTGCCCGACATCTACGTGCCCTGCGACGTCTGCCACGGCAAGCGCTACAACCGCGAGACGCTCGAGATCCTCTACAAGGGCCGCACCATCGACCAGGTGCTCGACATGACGGTCGAGGCGGCCCACGGGTTCTTCGCCGCCGTGCCGGCGATCCAGCGCAAGCTCGCGACCCTCCTCGAGGTGGGCCTGGGATACATCAAGCTGGGGCAGAGCGCCACCACCCTCTCGGGAGGCGAGGCGCAGCGGGTGAAGCTCTCGCTGGAGCTGTCCAAGCGCGACACCGGGCGCACGCTCTTCATCCTCGACGAGCCCACCACGGGCCTGCACTTCGCCGACATCGACCTGCTGCTGAAGGTGCTGCACCGGCTGCGCGACCATGGCAACACGGTGGTGGTGATCGAGCACAACCTCGACGTGATCAAGACCGCCGACTGGATCGTGGACCTGGGCCCCGAGGGGGGCGATGGCGGCGGACTGGTGATCGCGGAAGGCACCCCGGCCGACGTGGCGCAGGCCCCGGGCAGCTACACCGGGCGCTTCCTCAAGGCCACACTGGCGGCCCCGATGGCGCGCCGCGCGGCCTCAGGTTGATGGATCCCCGCGAGATCCTGCTCGGGAGCTTCCACGCGGCGGTGGCCGCGGCCGATCCCTTGCAGGTGGTACCGCGGCACCTGCCCCCGCCGCCGCGCGGCCGCACCCTGGTGGTGGGCGCGGGCAAGGCCGCGGGCGCCATGGCGCGAGCGGTCGAGGACCATTGGCCCGCAGCGGCTCCCCTGGAAGGCATCTGCATCACGCGCTACGGCCATGCCCTTCCGACGCAACGCATCCGCGTGGTCGAGGCGGGCCACCCCGTTCCCGACGAGCGGGGCGAGGCCGCGGCGCACGAAATCCTGGCGCGGGCCTCGGCGCTCGGACCCGACGACCTCCTGCTGGTGCTGGTGTCCGGCGGGGGCTCGTCGCTCCTGTCGCTGCCGGTGGACGGCATCTCCATGGGCGACCTGAAGGCGGTGACGCGTGCGCTGCTGGCGAGCGGCGTCCCGATCCAGGACATGAACACCGTGCGCAAGCACCTCTCGTCGATCCAGGGCGGCCGGCTGGCGGCGGCAACGCGCGCCGAGGTCCTGGCCCTGGTGATCTCGGACGTGACCGGCGACGACCCGACGCACATCGCATCCGGGCCGTGCTGCCCGGATCCGACCACCTATGGCGATGCGCGGGAGATTCTCCGCCGCTTCGGGGTCGAGCCGCCCGCCTCGATCGCGCGCCACCTCGCCGAGGGCGAGGCCGGGCGGGTGGCAGAGACGCCCAAGGAAGGCGACCGCGCCTTCGACCGCGCCCGGAACCCGGTCATCGCCACCGCCCACGCGAGCCTGATGAGCGCGGCCGCCTACGTTGAGGCGCGGGGCGTGGCGCCCCTGGTGCTGGGCGACAGCGTCACGGGCGAGTCGAGCGAGGTGGCCAAGGTGCACGCGGCACTCGCCCGCCAGCTGCGGCTGCATGGGCACCCCTTCCGCCCGCCCGTGGCGATCATCTCCGGGGGCGAGACCACGGTCACGATGCGCGGCGCAGGGCGCGGCGGGCGCTGCAGCGAATTCCTGCTTTCCCTCGGGGTGTCGCTCGAGGCGCTGGAGCGCACCTGGGCGCTGGCGTGCGACACCGACGGCATCGATGGAAGCGAGGACAACGCGGGTGCCATCCTCACGCCGGATGCGCTCGCGCGCGGCCGGGCGCTGGGCCTGGATGCCAAGGCGCGCCTCGCCGACAACGACGGCTACGGCTTCTTCTCGGCCCTGGGCGACCTGGTGGTGACGGGGCCCACGCGCACCAACGTGAACGATTACCGGGCGATCCTCGTCGCCTGAAACGAAACAGCCGGCTTGCGCCGGCTGATTTCGCGGGTGCCCCGAAGGCAGGCTACGCCTTGACCTTGGAATCCCCGGTGTCGCGGGCGTCTTCCTCGACGGCCGGACGGTCCACGAGCTCGACCAGCGCCATCGGCGCATTGTCGCCCTGGCGGAACCCCATCTTGAGGATGCGCAGATAGCCGCCGTTGCGCGCCTTGTAGCGGGGGCCCAGCTCGGCGAAGAGCTTGACCACCATGTCGCGGTCGCGAAGGCGGTCGAAAGCCAGGCGCTTGTGGGCGAGCGTGTCGGTCTTGCCGAGGGTGATGATCGGCTCGACGACGCGACGCAGCTCCTTGGCCTTCGGCAGCGTGGTCTTGATGGCCTCGTGCTTGAGCAGCGAGACGGACATGTTGCGCAGCATCGCGAGGCGGTGGCTGCTGGTCTTGTTGAGCTTGCGAAGCCCGTGGCGGTGACGCATTTCGATTCTTCCTTTTCGACTCTCTTGGCTTATGCAGCCTTGTTGTTATTGTGGGGTGGAATCTCCCTCCCCTTTGGGGGAGGGCCGGGGAGAGGGTCTCCCTACTTCGTGAGGCCGGCGACCGGCCAGTTTTCGAGCTTCATGCCGAGGGTGAGGCCCTTCGACGCGAGCACTTCCTTGATCTCGTTCAACGACTTGCGGCCCAGGTTCGGCGTCTTCAGCAGCTCGTTCTCGGTGCGCTGGATCAGGTCGCCGATGTAGTAGATGTTCTCGGCCTTGAGGCAGTTGGCCGAGCGCACCGTGAGCTCGAGGTCGTCGACCGGTTGCAGCAGGATCGGATCGACCTGGGGCTGGGCGCTCTCGACGCGCTCCTCGCTGGTTGACTGCAGTGACGCGAACACCGACAACTGGTCGACGAGCACGCTGGCGGAATAGCGCACCGCCTCTTCCGGCTCGATGACACCGTTGGTCTCGATGTCGATCACGAGGCGGTCCAGGTCGGTGCGCTGCTCGACGCGCGCGCTCTCCACCTGGTAGCTCACGCGGCGCACCGGCGAGAACGAGGCGTCGAGCAGGATCGAGCCGATGGAGCGCGAGTCGTCCTGGCGGCGCGAGGTGGCCGGCACGTAGCCGCGGCCCTTCTCGATCTTGATCGTCATGTCGATCTTGCCGCCCTGGGTCAGGTGGGCGATGACATGGTCCGGATTGATGATCTCGACGTCGTGGGTCTGCTCGATGTCGGCGGCGGTCACGGCGCCGGCGGCGGCCTTCTTCAGCTTGAGGGTCGCCTCCGAGCGGTTGTGCAGCTTCATCACCACGCCCTTGAGGTTGAGGATGACGTCGACCACGTCCTCCTGCACGCCCTCAATGGTGGAGTACTCGTGCAGCACGCCGGCGATCTTCACCTCGGTGGCGGCATAGCCGGGCATCGAGGACAGCAGGATGCGGCGAAGCGCGTTGCCGAGCGTGTGGCCGTAGCCGCGCTCGAAGGGCTCCATCACCACCTTCGCGTGCGTGGGCGAGAGGTTCTGGACATCGATGATGCGGGGTTTCAGGAAAGACGTGGCGTTGCTTTGCATTCGGGGGTACCTCTGCCAGATGCGGTTTCAGGGGCGAAGCTCTACCTCTTCCGGCGCGTTACTTGGAGTAGAGCTCGACCACCAGCTGTTCGTTGATGTCCGAGGCGAACTCGGCGCGCTCGGGGAGGGCCTTGAAGACGCCCTTGAAGTTCTTGGCGTCCACCTCGACCCAGCTCGGGAAGCCGTTCTGCTCCGCGAGGTCGAGCGAGCTCTTGATGCGAAGCTGGGCGCGGGATTTCTCGCGCACCGAGATCGTATCGGTGGCCTTCACCAGGTATGAGGGGATGTTGACGGGCTTGCCGTTCACCTCCATCGACTTGTGCGAGACCAGCTGGCGGGCCTCGGCGCGCGTGGAGGCGAACCCCATGCGGTAGACGACGTTGTCGAGGCGGCTCTCGAGGAACTGCAGCAGGTTCTCGCCCGTGGCGCCGCGCTTCTGGATCGCCTTGTCGAAATAGGTGCGGAACTGGCGCTCGAGAACGCCGTACATGCGGCGGATCTTCTGTTTCTCGCGCAGCTGCGTGCCGTATTCCGAGATGCGGGTCATCTTGGCGCCGTGCTGGCCGGGGCGCACGTCGAGCTTGCACTTGGTGTCGAGCGAGCGCCGGGCGCTCTTCAGGAAGAGGTCGGTGCCTTCCCGGCGCGACAGCTTGCACTTGGGTCCGGTATAACGTGCCACGGTGTTCTCCTATTGATCCTTGTTCGAATCGTCGAAACGCGACGATCCGGCCATTACATGCGACGGCGTTTCGGCGGGCGGCAGCCGTTGTGCGGCACCGGCGTCACGTCGGCGATCGAGATGATCTTGAGTCCCAGCGCGTTCAGCGCGCGAACCGCGGACTCGCGCCCCGGTCCCGGGCCCTTGATGCGGACCTCGAGGTTTTTCACGCCATGCTCCTGGGCGGCGCGTCCCGCAGCCTCCGCGGCCACCTGGGCGGCGAAGGGGGTCGACTTGCGCGAGCCCTTGAAGCCGGCGCCGCCGGAAGTCGCCCACGACAGCGCGTTGCCCTGGCGGTCGGTGATCGTGATGATGGTGTTGTTGAAGGAGGCGTGGACGTGGGCGATGCCCTCGGACACTGCCTTCTTGACCTTCTTGCGGGCGCGGGTTGCGGCTGGCTTGACCATGCTGTGTATTCCTCGTGTGTCTCGTTACGCCGACTTGGAAAGCCGCACGGCCTTCCGCGGACCCTTGCGGGTGCGGGCGTTGGTGCGCGTGCGCTGGCCGCGGACGGGCAGGCCCTTCTTGTGGCGCACGCCGCGGTAGCAGCCCAGGTCCATCAGGCGCTTGATGTTCATGGACGTCTCGCGGCGCAGGTCGCCTTCGACGGTGAACTTCGCGATCTGCTCGCGCAGCTTGTCCATGTCCGAGTCGGTGAGATCCTTGATCTTCGCCGACTGCTTCACCCCGGCGTGATCGCAGATCAGCCGCGCGCGCGACCGTCCGATGCCGTAGATCGCCGTGAGCGCGATCGCGGTGTGCTGGTGGTTCGGGATGTTGATGCCTGCAATACGGGCCATGTTCTATTCCTCTGATCGTCGCCCGGGCCTAGCCCTGGCGCTGCTTGTGGCGCGGGTCGGTGCAGATCACGCGCACCACGCGCTTGCGCCGCACGATCTTGCACTTGCGGCAGATTTTCTTGACGGAAGCCTGGACACGCATCGTCTTTCTCCTTACTTGGCGCGGAACGTGATCCGCGCCTTGGTCAAATCGTAGGGCGTGAGCTCCACGGTCACTTTGTCGCCGGGGAGGATCCGGATGTAGTGCATCCGCATCTTCCCGGAGATGTGTCCCAGGACCACGTGCCCGTTCTCGAGCTTTACCCTGAACATCGCATTGGGGAGGGTCTCGACAATCTCCCCCTGCATCTGGATCGTTTCTTCCTTGGCCATATCGCCTTAGCGCACCGGGAAGCCCGAGCCCTTGAAGTTCGCCTTCTTCAACAGGGACTCGTACTGGTGCGACATCAGGTAGGCCTGCAGCTGTGCCATGAAATCCATCGTGACCACCACGGTGATCAGCAGCGACGTGCCGCCGAAGTAGAACGGCGCGTTGTACTGGCGCGTGAGGAACTCCGGCAGCAGGCACACGAGCGTGATGTAGACCGCCCCCACCAGCGTGAGGCGGGTGATGATCCGGTCGATGTAGCGCGCGGTCTGCTCGCCCGGGCGGATCCCCGGCACGAAGGCGCCGCTCTTCTTCAGGTTGTCCGCCGTCTCCTTGGAATTGAAGACGAGAGCCGTGTAGAAGAAGCAGAAGAAGATGATCGCCGAGGCGTACAGCACGATGTAGAGCGCTTGTCCCGGCGACAGTGCCGCCGACAGGTCGCGCAGCCACACCATGTTCTCGCTCGAGCCGAACCAGGAGGCGAGGGTGGCCGGGAACAGGATGATCGACGAGGCGAAGATCGGCGGGATCACGCCCGACATGTTGAGCTTGAGCGGCAGGAACGAGCTCTGCCCGCCGTAGAGCCGGTTGCCCACCTGGCGCTTGGCGTAGTTCACCAGGATGCGGCGCTGGCCCTTCTCGATGAACACCACGAGTGCCGTCACGCCGATCACGAGTGCGAAGATCACGAGGGCGATGAAGATCGACATCGAGCCGGTGCGCACGAGCTCGAGGGTGCCGCCGATCGCCGAGGGCAGGCCCGCCACGATGCCGGCGAAGATGATCATCGAGATGCCGTTGCCGATGCCGCGTTCGGTGATCTGCTCGCCCAGCCACATGAGGAACATGGTGCCGGTGGTGAGGGTGGCGACGGTAACCATGCGGAACGCGAAGCCCGGGTCGACCACGAGGCCCGGCTGCGACTCCAGCGCGATCGAGATGCCGAGGGCCTGGAAGAGCGCCAGCACCACGGTGCCGTAGCGCGTGTACTGCGTGATCTTGCGCCGGCCCGCCTCGCCCTCTTTCTTCAGGGCCTCCAGCTGCGGCGACACCACCGACATCAGCTGCATGATGATGGAGGCCGAAATGTACGGCATGATCCCGAGCGCGAAGATCGAGAAACGCGACAGCGCCCCGCCCGAG
>JANMHV010000246.1:0-4406 GCA_031375445.1 Burkholderiales bacterium
GTCGGTCACTGCCTCGATGAGCGTATTCCACGCGCTGCAGTGCGGGCACTGGCCCTGCCACTTGAGGGTCTGTCCGCCGCATTCGCTGCAGGTGTATGCCGTCTTCGCCTTGGCCATCGTCACTCGCTCTCGGTCATGACCACGCGCGGGGCCACTGCGCAGAGGAGCTCGTAGCCGACGGTTCCGGCGGCCATCGCCACTTCGTCCACCGGCAGGCCCTCACCCCAGAGCACCACCGGCGTCCCGACCCCGGCCTCGGGCGACGGCCCCAGGTCGACGGTGATCATGTCCATGGAGACGCGCCCGGCGGTGCGGGTGCGCGAGCTTCCCACCAGGATCGGCGTGCCGGAAGGCGCATGGCGAGGGTAGCCATCGGCGTACCCGCAGGCGACGACCCCGATGCGCATCGGCCGCTCGGCCCGGAACTGGCTGCCATAGCCGACCGTATCGCCCACCGCGAGGTCCTGGATGGCGATCAACCGCGAGGTGACCGTCATCGCCGGGCGCAAGCCGAGGCTCTCCGCCGAGCGGTCCGCGAAAGGTGTGGCGCCATACAACCCGATCCCCAGCCGCGCCGTATCTCCATGGGAAACGGGATGCGCGAAGATCGCCGCCGAATTGGCGAGGCTGCGGGGGAATGAATAGCCATGGGTGACGGAATCGAAGCGTCGCATGGCCTCTTCAACGCCTTCGGGCCCATCGGCGTTGGCGAAGTGGGTCATGAGGGTCACCGAGCTCGCCACGCCGGACGCGCCCAGCTTCTCCAGGCACGCACGCACGGAAGCGAGCGGGAACCCCAGCCGATTCATCCCGGTGTTGATCTTGAACCAGACGTCGAGCGGCTTCTTCGGCTTGTGCGCGATCAGCATCGAGAGTTGCTCGGCCGAATGCAGCGCCGTCGAGAGCCCATGGCGCGACATCACCTCGATCTCGTCGGGTTCGAAGAAGCCTTCCAGCAGCAGGATCGTGCCCTTGAAGCCGGACTCGCGCAGCCGCACCGCGCCATCGAGCTCCAAAGTTGCGAAACCATCGGCGCCGGGAAGGGCCCGCGCGACGCGCTCCACGCCATGCCCGTAGCCATCCGCCTTGACCACCGCCAGCACCTTCGAGCGCGAGGCCGTGCCCTTCGCCACGCCATAGTTGTGGCGCAGCGCGGGCAGCGAGATGAAGGCCTGGAGGGGTCGGGACACGCCCCTAGTATGACGAGTGGTGCGCGCCCGAGAAATTCTCGAAGCGCGTGTGCTTGCCGAGGAAGGTCAGCTTGATGGTGCCGATGGGGCCGTTACGCTGCTTGCCGATGATGATCTCGGCGATGCCCTTGTCGGGGCTGTCTTCGTTGTAGACCTCGTCGCGGTAGATGAAGACGATCATGTCAGCGTCCTGTTCGAGCGCACCAGAATTATGAGAGATTATCGAGTTGGCGATCCACGACGCGGGGCCGGGGACCGTGAGATCGAACACCTCTTCAATACCGTCCGGCTCGATTGCGACGACCTCGTCCCAGAAGAGGTCGGCTGACACACGAGGCCGCGACGACCTCGAGGGATGGGTAGGGTTTTCCCAGCTATGACGAGTGCCGTCATAGCGGCCCCCCTCCGCTCCCTCTGTGGCGAGAACCCGACTATGACGCGTCGCGTCATAGCCACTTGAGACCGTCCCGACCACGTGCGCCGCGGCCAGCTCGCTGCCGACCCGCAGGTCTCGCACCCGCACCCAACCGGCCGGCCCGAAGAGCCGGTGCTCGGCGGTCGCGCGAATCGAGGCGCCGCGGGCAAGCGTCACCTTGAAAACCGGCTTCACCCCTTTCGACCACACACAGTCGGAGAATGCCGGTGCGATGCGCCCGCCCTCCTGCATCGCCAGCACCTCCGGCGTCGTCCCCACCAGCCCGCGGATCGGCACGCGCCGCCCATCGGCCAGCATCACCAGGGTGTCGCCCGTAACGCATTCCCGCAGATCCGACATCACCGGCCGCTTGTTGGGCCGCTGCTCGAGCGAGCGGTTTAGCTGCGACAGCGCGATCACCGGCACCTGCAGCTCCTTCGCCATCTGCTTGAGTCCCCGCGAAATCTCCGAGAGCTCGGTCGCGCGGTTCTCGTTGTTCCCGGAAGACGAACCGCTCATGAGCTGGATGTAGTCGATCACGATCAAGCCGAGCCCGCCGTACTCCCGCCACTTGCGGCGGGCCCGCGAGCGCAGCTCCAGCGGATTCAGCGCCGGGGTCTCATCAATAAGGAGAGGTGCTTCGTTCAACTTCCCCAGCGCCACCCCAAGCTTGTCCCAATCGGAAGGCGTAAGCCGCCCGGTGCGCAGCGCCTGGGCATCGACCTTGCCGACGGAGCCGAGCAAACGCATTGCGAGCTGCGTGCCGCCCATCTCCATCGAGAACACCAGCACCGGGAGCTTCAAATCCAGTGCCACGTGCTCGGCCACGTTCAGCGCGAACGACGTGTTGTGGGTCACGACGTAATCATCGGTGACATACAGCCGCGAAGGGTGCGACACCGAGATGCACTGGGTGTGCGCCACGCGAGTGGGCACCACCGACTGGATCACCGGGGGACGGGCGAGCTCGATCTCCAGCTGCCAAGCCGGCCCCGCGCCTTTGGAAATCCGATCGCGCACGCGGCACCAGCCACCGACCGAGCGCACCACCTCGGCGACATCGCGAGCCAGCCGGGGGCTGGTGGTATGGAAACGCGCGGCGCGATTCAACCGCGCCCCCAGCAGCCCATGCAGCAGCGCCATGTGCGCCGGGCGATTGGCACTGCGATACAGGCAGGGGATGAATTTCTCCTCGCTCGCCACGCCCCACAACCCCAGCGCCCGCAAACCCGCCTGCAAGGGAGTGGCCATGGGGCCCTCGATCGCGGAGAGCTTGCGAACCGCCAGCGCAGCGGGAGCCGCCATGGCGCCAGCCGACATCTGCGCCGACGCCCTCGCCCTCACGCCGACCACCACCCCGGTTCCACCGGACATCGTTCCCACCCCGAGCAGCGCGCCGAGCGCCCAGGGATCGACGGGAAGGGGCTCGGAATGACCGAAATCTCCGCTGACCGAGTCAACCCACAGACGAGGTGCCGCAGGAGCCGCCAGGATCTCAATCACCTCGGCCGTGGAAGCAACCCGCGCCCCCTCCCAGCCCTCGGAATGAATCCGCCACAGGTGCTCGGCGCAAGCCTCGGTCGAGCGCCCATCGGAAAACGTGACCCTATAGACCTGCCGGGCGCCCTGGGGATAGATGCCGGTAACTACCGAAGCCGCGCCATCCAAGGACAGAAGCGCCTGGCCCACCTGCAGGTCGCCCATGGCCACCCAGCCGCCCGCGGTACGCACGCGCGCATCGACGGGCTGGGCCTTGCCCATGGAAGGCCGCCCCGCGACGATGATGAGGTCGCCTTCCTGCAAACCCGTGGTCATCTCGTCGAGATCCACGAAGCCGGTGGCCTTGCCGGTGACGGAAGCGGGGTTGCGGTGCAGCTCGTCCAGCCGGCTCATCACCTCGGCCAGCACCTTCGACATTTCCTGGAAGCTCTCCGAAGACCGCCCGCCGGATTCGCCGATCTCCAGGATTCGCGTCTCGGCCTCATCCAGGAGCTGCTTCGCCTCCTTGCCCTGGGGCGAATAGGCGGCATCGGCGATGGCGGTGCCGACCTCGGCAAGCTTCCGCATGATCGAGCGCTCGCGAACGATCTCGGCGTAGCGGCGGATGTTGGCGGCGGACGGCGTGCCGGAGGCGAGCTGGTGCAGATAAGCCAACCCGCCCACATCCTGGATTTCGCCCGTGACCTTGAGCGACTCCGTGACCGTGAGGACATCGGCCGGCTTGTTGTCTTCTATCAGCTTGGTGATGGCGCGCCACAGGATGCGGTGGTCGGCGCGATAGAAGTCGGAGATGGCGATCACATCGCCGATGCGGTCCCAGGCCTGGTTCGAGAGCAGCAACCCGCCCAGCACCGCCTGCTCCGCCTCCACCGAGTGGGGCGGCAGGCGCAACGACTCGATCTGGGCATCGCCGGGCGCGCCGGCACGGGCAAAGCGTTCGGAGCCTGAGGGCGAGGGCATGTTTTTATGGTCTCCGAGGGGGTTGCGCAGCGCTCCCTAACGCCGCGAGTGCCGAAGCATGCGCCCCACGGATTGTGGATACAACGGAAAAGCCTGTGGATATCTTGTGTACATCCGGTGTGTTTCGCGGGATTACTTCCAGGGATGTTTGCACGCTGGTGGCTCACTGCCTGAGCCACCCGGGAGAAAATCCTCCCTCCCCCCTGGGGGAGGGCCGGGGAGAGGGTCACAAAAATCTCCCTCCCCCCTGGGGGAGGGCCGGGGAGAGGGTCACGACGCCTATAATTTCACTGTGAAGCCCACTCCTCCACACCTCCTCGCACTCAGGGCCCGCGGCTGGC
>JANMHV010000314.1:0-16723 GCA_031375445.1 Burkholderiales bacterium
GTTCAAGCTGGGGCAGGTGCGCGACGTGCTGATGGCCAAGATGGCCAAGCGCGGCGTGGACGCGCGCTACCTGAAGATCGAGGATCCGCAGAAGGTCGGCGGCGACAAGATGAAGCAGAAGATGGCGGTGAAGAACGGCGTGGACTCCGAGCTCGCCAAGCGCATCGTGAAGCTCATCAAGGACGCGAAGCTCAAGGTCACGGCCTCGATCCAGGGCGACGTGGTCCGGGTGACCGGCGCCAAGCGCGACATCCTGCAGGAAGCGATCCAGCTGGTGCGCGGGGGCGTGACCGACGTGCCGCTCAAGTACGACAACTTCCGCGACTAGGCATGGAGACCCGGGAGGCCCGCGCTGCGGATCTCGCCGCCTGCCGCGGGCTCCTCGAGGAGTACCAGGACAGCCTCGGCGTCGGCCTGTGCTTTCATGGCGCTCGCGTTCGCACCCGTCACGCCGCGAGGTTCGTGATCCAGCGGCGGTAGAGGCGGTCGGCCGCGGAGGAAAGGGCGGGAAGGCGCTCCCCCATCTCGGCGCGGATGCGCTCGGCCGGCTGCACCGCCGGGCCCCCGAGGCTTTCCTCCAGCTCCGCCGCGCCGCTGCCGAGCCAGCTCGCGATCATCTCCGGGGTCATCTCGACGTGGCATTGCAGGCCGAGGTGGCGGTCTCCCACCACGTAGGCCTGGTTGGGGCAGTGGGCGCCGGTGAGGATGCGCTCGCCGCCCGGGGGGATGGTGAAGGTCTCGCCGTGCCACTGGAAGGTGACGAACCGCGCGAGGTCGGCGCCGAACCAGCGCCGGGCGAGGTCGGTATCCTCCACGCGCACCGGATTCCAGCCGATCTCCTTCACCGGGTTCCTCGTGACTTTCCCCCCGAGGGCGCGAGACATAAGCTGGCCGCCCAGGCAGTGGCCGATCAGCGGCACCCCGCGGGATTCGGCGTCGCGCATCAGGGCGAGGACCGGCTGGGTCCACGGCAACTCGTCGTTGGCGCTCATCGGCCCGCCCATGAATCCCAATCCCGCGTAGGGGGCACTGGAGGCCGGAACCGGGTCGCCAAGATCCAGCTTCACGAGCTCCCAGGCGAGCCGGTTCGCGTCGAGGAATGTGGCAAAATGACCCGGACCTTCGGTATCAGAGAAGCGGAAGATGGCAATCGGTTTCATGGCTCGCGCCCGATGAGAATCCTGTTGGTCCTGGGCGCGCTCACCGCCCTTCCCGCCCACGCGATCGACGTGAACGTGGTGGGCTTGTTTGCCGGGAAGGCCGTGATCACCGTCGATCGCGGCGCGCCCCGCACCCTGTCGGTTGGAGAGCGGACCCCGGAAGGGGTTCGCCTGGTCGCGGCCGACCACAAGGCCGCCGTGGTCGAGATCGAGGGCAAGCGCCTCACCCTCGAGATGGGACAGCACTTCGAGTCCCCCGAGCAGACCGGCACCCGCAGCACCGTGACGCTGGCCCCCGATTCGCGCGGGCATTTCGTGGTCGACGGGCAGATCAACGGCTCCCACATGCGCTTCCTGGTCGACACTGGCGCCACCTTCGTCTCGCTCCCGGCCACCGAGGCCGCGCGGCTGGGCATCGACCTGCGCAACGCCCGCCGCGGATTTTCCCAGACCGCCAACGGCGCGGTGCCGGTGTACCGCGTGATGCTGGAAAGCGTGACCGTGGGCACCGTGACGATCTACAACGTGGAGGCCAACGTCCACGGCGGGCCGGGCCTGGACGTGGCGCTGCTGGGCATGAGTTTCCTCAACCGCACCGAGATGCGCCGCGACGGTGGCAACTTGACGCTCGTCAAGCGCTTCTAGGGCGCTGGGGCGAGCGGGTCCTTCGCGATCATCGCGTAGGCCGAGTGGTTGTGGATCGACTCGAAGTTCTCGCTCTCCACCACGTAGCCCTCGATGCGCGCGTCGCGGTTCAGGCTCGCGGCGATGTCGCGCACGATGTCCTCCACGAACTTGGGGTTGTCGTAGGCATGCTCGGTCACGTACTTCTCGTCCGGGCGCTTGAGCAGTCCCCATAGCTCGCTCGAGGCCTGACGCTCCACCTCGTCGATCAGCTCCTCGATCCAGACGAAGCTCGAGATGCGAGCGGCCACCGTCACGTGGGAGCGCTGGTTGTGGGCGCCGCGCTCGGAGATCTTCTTCGAGCACGGGCACAGGCTCGTCACCGGCACCACCACCTTGAGGGTGAAGGTCTCGCGGCCGCCGAGGATCTCGCCCACGAACGTCACCTCGTAGTCCATCAGGCTCTGCACGCCCGACACCGGCGCCTTCTTGTTCACGAAGTACGGGAACGTCATCTCGATGTGGCCGCTCTCCGCCTCGAGCTTCTTCACCATCTCGCGCAGCATGGCGCGGAACGTGTCCGGGGAGATCTCGCGCTCGTGGGCGTTCAGGATCTCCACGAAGCGCGACATGTGGGTGCCCTTGAAGTGGTGCGGCAGCCCCACGTACATGTTGAAGTGCGCGATGGTGTGCTGGATGCCGCCGGCGCGCTCGGCGATCTTCACCGGGTGGCGGATCGCCTTGATGCCGACGCGGTCGATGGCGATCTGGCGGGTGTCGGGAGTCGCCTGGACATCGGGAATGGGGATGCTGCGGTCGCGCTGGTTCATGGGGGTCCTCGGGGGGTGATCCAGTATAGGCCACCCCCCCGGATGGGGGGAACCCGCACGGAAAACAAGGCTTTATATCGGGCGAATGCCTCAGGGCAGGCGCCCGGCCGCCAGCAGCCGGCTCGCGACGAGGTGGATCGGCACCCAGCGGACGATGTCGTCGAATTCATCGGTGCCGTTGCGCGCTGGGTCGCGGTGCACGAACACCGCGTCGCCGTCGGCGTTGCGCGCCTCGTCGCTGCCGGGCGCCGGGGGGAGGGCGCCGTTCGGCCCCGGAGCCACCAGCACGAACGCTGCGCGACGCGTGAGCTGCAGGGCCGCGGGACCGCAGCCCGAGCCGTTGGCCTGGGCGCCGGTCGAGCACACGAAGAGGTAGTGCGGCTCCGCGCCGAGGGCGGAGAGCGAGGCCGATTGCATCCCGTTCACGCGTGTAAGGGCGTTCGCCACGCTTCCCACCGCCAGGTGGCCCGCCACTGCGTAGCGCACGCGATTCCCGGGGCTGCCCCAGGGGTCGATCACGTAGCCCTGCGCATCGAGCGGTGCGAGCCCCAGGGCCGCGCCCGGTAGGTAGCCGCCGTGGAAATCCGCGCAGCGGCCGTTCGCCGCAGCGCCGCCGGGGGCGAACGCCTCGGTGCCACCGGCCGCAGTCGCGGGGCACGGCAGTCGGCCGTGGAGTGCCGCGAAACCGAGGATCGCCTCGCGCGAGGCGTCGAGCAGGCGCACCGCGTCGTCCTGGCGGCGCTGCGCCACCTGGGCCGCGATCGGCACCGACAGCCCGGTAGCGAGCACGCACAGGATCAGGAGCACGAGGGCGACCTCCACCAGCGTGAACGCCCGGGGTGCGCGTGCCTTCACGGCAGCGCGACCACGACGTCGTTGAAATGCGCGGTACGGGCGCCGGCGGTGATGCGGGCCGGGGCGGATCCGGCGCAGGGATTCGCCGCGATCGCCTCGCCGTGGGATCCCTCGAGCCACTGGCGCGGGTCCCATTCGCTCTGGTGATCCTGCGGTCCCTGGCCCGGTCGCGCGAGCGGGGGGCCTCCTACCAGCACCGCGAAGCGGAAGCCGCCGGCCACCGGCTCGCCTGCGGAGTTTTCCACCGCGAGGCAAGCGCCGGGCCCGGCGCACGAGCCGGCACCCTGCGCAGCGGGCTGGACCTCGGGCGCGAGTGCCACGAAGACGTGGCGCCGCCACGCCCGCCACCATCCCCCCGACGGCGCGATGTTGCACCCCGCGCTCCAGCCATCGAGCATGCGGCCCGCCGATGCGTCCCGCGTCGCATCGAATGGGGGGGTGGAGACGCGGCCGAAGACAGTGCCCGCCGTGTCCTTTTCGGAGGGGCCGCACGCGGTCGCGGCCCAGGGCAGCCTGCCTCCATTCTCGGGCCGCGCCGCATACTGGCCGAGGCAGTAGGCGACCTCCGCGGCGACGCGGCCCATCACGCGGGGCGCGATGTCCTGGTAGCCGATGGCCACCAGCCGGTCGTTCATTTCCAGTCGCGCGCCCGTGCGCACCGGCCCCATCAGGAAACCGTTGCCATTGCCCGAGCGCGACGAGGGCGCGGTGCGGTCCAGGAACTCGGCGTTGTCCTCGAGGCGGCCCCCGATCGCGGCGGTGTCGAGGTAGTTGCGCGGGTCGCACCGCGCGGCGAGCTGCGGAGGCTCGGCCATGCAGCGCCCCATGGCATCGCAGTCGCCGGGCGCGCAGGCGCGCTCCTGCTGGATGCCGTCTCCCGCCCGGCGCAATGGAGCGCCGGGCGCGATGACCACGGCCGCGGCCCCGCCCTCGGCAGCGCGCAGCGGATCCGCGAGCGTGCCGTCGTGGACGATCGCGCCCGCCGCGTCACGCACCGTGATGGTCCCCAGCGCCGCGTCGGGGGACATGTCGACGCAGGCGACGCTCGCCTGGCAATTCAGCAGGCCCTTGTACTTGGTGGACACGGCGTACCAGAGCCGCTCGCCGTCGCCGTCGCGCAGGTCGGGCAGGCCGAGGGTCTTCCACGGCAGGCGGCCGAGGCGCTGCGCCTGGCCCACGTCGCCGGCGAGCGAGCCGCAGGTGGACTCGGCCCAGCCATCGTCGTCGAGGTCCGGGCACGGAAGGTATCCCGGGCCCAGCTCGGGGGAAACGGTGCGGTCGGAGGCATAGGCCACCAGCGCCTCGCGCGCCTGGAGCAGCACGCGGTCGGTCGCCTGCTCCCGCATCCCGCTCGCCACGCGCCAGCTGATCTCGAGGACGGCGAGTGCCAAGAGGCCGAGGCCCGCCATTACGGCGGCGAGCGCGAGGATGAGGCCCTGCTGGCTTCGGATTCCCATGGCGGCTCCCGATAGTTCGGGAGGAAGCGTCCCACGGGATGGTCGAACGCGCGCGGCGAAATCGCGACACGCCGTTCGCGTTGCCGGCTTGACTAGCCGGGTGGCTTGCCGGGAGGCTGCGCCGCCTCCGCCGCCTTGCCCGTGCCCTCGGGTGGCCGCAACGTCTTGGGATCGAGCGAACGGGGATCCTTCGTGGTGGTCACCGGTGCCCCATCGACCCACACGGTGTTGCGCCCGTCGCTGCGCTTCACGTAGCCGGTGACCGCGGGGGTGCGCGGATCGCCCCCTACCGCGGCGGCGATGGGCTCGGGCGGCTCGCCGCGGCGCAGGCGGTCGAGGCGCGCGCGCTCCTCCGGGGTGAGGAAGAGCGTGCCCAGCTCCGCCGCGTTCGCCGCGCCGAGCGCCAGCACGAGGATGGCGAGGAAGGCCCTAGCCCACACGTTTTTCCTTCAGCGTGATCCACTCGAGCGCGCAGTCGGCCTCGACGTGGGGGCGCAGGCCCGGGGCTGACGCCGAATCGATGCGGCGCAGCGTGCACCGGTCGACGGGGTAGAAGCCCTGCCGGCTCTGGCCGAGATCGTTGATGAAGTCCATCACGTCACCCTCGTGCAGCGCGCGCACCTTGAGCTTCACCCGGCTCGCGAGCACGTCGACCGCGTTGAACACGCGGTTGCCGGAAAGGTTCAGGGTGCGCTGCGGCGCGATGTCGTAGTCCATCGAGAACAGCTGGTGGCGCGAGCGCAGCCGGTTCACGAGCTCGACCATCTCCAGGCGGCGCTCGGTCTGCAGCAGCCCGCGATCGACGAGGGTGCGGAACACTTCGGCCGATTGCTGCAGGTTCTCGCGCTCGCGTCGCGCGGCGTCGGCCCGGGTGCGCGCCTCCTGCATGCGCTGCTCGGCGGTGAGGCTCTCGCGCTTCTCGCTCTCGAGGTACCAGTGGCTCGCGACGACGATGCTGGCGCCGGCGAGGATCGAGGCCGCGAGCAGGAGCCAGGAGGTGCGCAGCGAGCTGAAGCCGTCGCGGCTGAGGACCGGGTTCATCCCGCGGCCCTCCGCTCGCGCTTCACGCGCAGCACGAAGCGCGTTTCCATCGATGCATTCTCCTTCTCCGGGTGCCGGCCCTGGATCGCGAGGGTGGGGCGCATGTCGAGGGGGCTTTCCACGACCTCGGCCTGGAAGCCGGTGATGCGCCCGATGTCGGCAGCCAGCCGCTCCACCTCGGCGAGCGCCCCGCGATAGTCGTTCTGCGGCACGCTCACGACCGCCTCGACCAGCGCCACCTCGAAGCGCCCGCCCGCGAACGGCGGGTTGGGGTCCTCCGGCGCGGGCGGCGGGGGCGGGGCGTCGGACTTCGCGACTGCTTTCACCGCGGGCGTGGGGCGCAGCGCCGCGCTCCCGAGGACCGGGGTGAGCTTCGCGTCGTCGGTGGCCTGCCAGGCGAGCTGCGACAGGCGCACCTGCGGATGCGAGCGCAGCACCTCGGAGAGCGGGACGATGAAATCGCTGAACGCGGGGAATGGCCGGATCGCGCCGTTGTAGAACGTGACCACGTCGCGCATCGTCGAGCCCGCCACGCCCGCGGAGGGAAGCGCCTTGGTGATCTCGTCGTACTCGCGGTTCAGGGCGGCGAGCTGGCGCGTGACCTGCAGGTCGGCCTCGTTGCCGCGGAAGACGCGCGCCAGGTTCCAGCCGCCCCAGGCGAGGCTCGCCACCAGCACGCCCGTCGCCGCCTGGTTGATCAGGATCCGCGCCCTGCGGCGCACCGCGTGGCGCGTGAGCTCCGCGGAGGCGAAATGGTTCGGAGCCGGGCGCATCAGGAAGAGGTGCACCAGCACTTCTTCTGCCGTGGAGTCCAGGGGCGCGGGCTTCAACCCGAGCTTGGTGGAGATGAGCTCGATGTCGAGGATGCGGTACTGGATCTGGGCGAAATCCTGCAGGTTCGCCTGCAGCTCCTCGCGGTCGTTCGGGTGCACCAGGATGCACACCTCGAGCCGGTCCTCGGGGGCGAAGTTGCGCAGGCTGTCCAGGTACTGCCAGGTGCGCGTCGTCTCCTCGGCGATCATCTGGCCGAGCGTCTGGCCCTCGTCGAGGTCGATCGGCGTCAAGCGGCTGAACTTGATCTCGCGGTCGCGGAAGTAGGTCTGCCGCAACGCTTCCCCGGGCGTGAACGTGACCAGCAGGGCGTGCGGGAACACGAGGTCCAGCTCGTCCAGGACGACGGCGCTGAACACCGCCGCCGAGTGGATGCCGGCGAGCGGCACCTGGAGCTTTTCCAGCGCATCCAGCCAGGGCCGCAGCACCTCCGGGTTGGTGATCGCGGTGTAGATCACGCGGTCGTCGCGCCGCCCGTCGGGCTCCCGCCCCTGGAGCACGGCGTGCCGGTAGGGCGTGTTGCGGAATATCTGCGTCAACTTGCGCTGCACGATCGCCTCGCGGTCGCGCGCGCCCACGTGCGGGATCGTATCGAGGCGGAAATCCTCCTCGGCGAGATCGGTGAAGAGGCGCGTGGGCACCTCGGCGAAGGCGGCGAGGTAGCGCTCGAACTCCGTGGCACCCGTGCCGGAGACCGCGAACTCCCGGCGCGCGACGATGCGCCCGCGGTTCGTGGCGAGGCTCACGATGCGGGTGTTGGTGAGGTAGAGGAAGTGCTTCGGCACGGCGCTTCGCTAGAACTTGATCTTCGAGATCACGTCGTAGATCGGCAGGAAGATGGAATAGAGGATCGCGACGATCAGCAGCCCCAGCACCACGGTGGTCGCCGGGCCCAGCAGGTCCTGCATCTTCGAGATGCTGTCGCGGACCTGGCGATTGTAGAAGTAGCTCACGTTGAGCAGAGCCGCGTCAAGGGCGCCGGTGGATTCGCCCACCCGCAGCATCCGCAGCACCAGCGGCGGGAAGAGCTTGGTGGCGACGAAGGCCTGCGAGATCCCCTGGCCCTCCGAGATGCTGCGTCCGACCCGCTGCAAACCTTCCTCCATCACCCGGTTGCCGACGATCTTCTCGCAGATGTGGATGCATTCGAGCACGCTGATGCCGGCCTTGTAGAGCATCGCGAAGTAGGTCGAGAAGCGCGCGAGGATGATCTTCTGGCGGATGGCGCCCAGCACCGGGAGCTTGAGCGCCAGCTCGTCGATCGTGCGCTGCACGCGCTCGTTGGTGCGGGCGAGGAACATCACCAGCGCCACCAGTGCCGCGGGGATGCCGAGCAGCAGGTACCACCATTTCACGAAGATGTTCGACAGGAAGATCAGCACCTCGGTCTCGCGGGGCAGCTTGGGCACCAGCTGCTTGAAGGTGGAGGCGAGCTGCGGCACCAGCAGCGTCATCAGCACGAACACCACGCCCACGATCACCACCAGCACGATCGCGGGATACATCAGCGCCTTCTTCGCCTGCGAGGCCATCTCGTCCTGCCACTTGAGGTTCTCGGAGAGCTCGTCCAGCACCTCGGTCAGCGTGCCGCTTTGCTCGCCCGCGCGCACCAGGGCCACGAACACGTTGTCGAAGCAGTAGCTGTGGCTGTTCATCGCTTCCGAAAGCTTCTGGCCGCCCTCGATGTCCTCGATCAGGCTCGCCATCACCTGGCGGAAACCCGGGTTCTCCACGGTGTCGCGCAGGTCGGTCAGGGCCTCGATGATGTTCACGCCGGCCTTGAGAAGCTGCGACAGGTGGAAGCAGAACGTGATGAGCTCGGTGCGCGAGATGCTGCGCGTGCGCGCGGCCGTCGAGCGCTTCACCGGCTCGAAGGTGAGGAGGTCGAGTCCGAGCCGGCGCAGCCGCAGCTCGAGGTCGATGCCGTTCACCGCATCGAGGCTGCCGTTGGAGACGCGCCCGTCGGCGTCGATGGCGCGGTAGGCGAACAGCGCCATCCGACGCTCAGATCACGCGGTCGGTGAGGTCGACCACGCGCGAGATCTCCTCGAGGCTGGTGTGCCCCAGCAGCACCCTCGAGACCGCGTCCTCGGCGAGGGTGCGGAAGCCGCGCGCCGCGGCGGCGGCGCGGATCTCGCGGCCGGTGGCGCGCCGGGCGATCAGCTCGTCGATCTCGGGGTCGAGCTTGAAGAGCTCCATGATCGCGACCCGCCCCTTGTAGCCCATGTTGTCGCAGCGCTGGCAGCCGACCGCCTGGTACACCGGCCGGTTGTCGTCCGCGTCCATGCCGAGCAGGCGCCGCGTGGCGGTATCCGGCGAGTAGGGCGACTTGCACGCCGTGCACAGCTGCCGCACCAGGCGCTGCGCGATCACCCCGATGATGTTGCCCGCCATGATGTCCGGGAGCACGCCGAGGTCCATCAGGCGCGGCACGGCGCCGATGGAGGAGTTGGTGTGCAGGGTGGAGTACACCTGGTGGCCGGTCATGGCGGCGCGGAACGCCATCTCGGCGGTCTCCTGGTCGCGCACCTCGCCCACCAGGATCACGTCCGGATCCTGGCGCATCATCGAGCGGATGCCCGAGGCGAAATCGAGCTTGACCACCTCGTTCACCGAGGTCTGGCGGATCATCGCCATCGGGTATTCGACCGGGTCCTCGAGGGTCATGATGTTGATGCCCTCGGTGTTGATGTAGTTCAGGATCGAATACAGCGTCGTCGTCTTGCCGCTGCCGGTGGGGCCGGTGACGAGGATGATTCCCTCGGGACGCGCCAGCATGAGCTTGAGCGTCTTCAGATCCTCGGCGTGCAGGCCCAGGTCCTCGAGCGGCACGATGCCCTTGTCGCGGTCGAGGATGCGCAGCACGATGTTCTCGCCGTGCGTGGTCGGCTGCGAGGAGACGCGGAAGTCCACCTGGTGGCCGGAGAGTGTGAGCGAGATGCGCCCGTCCTGGGGGGCGCGCGTCTCGGCGATGTTCATGCCGCTCATCACTTTGAGCCGCACCACCATCGCCGCCCAGTAGTTCTTGTGCAGGCTGCGGATCTGGCGCAGCACGCCGTCGATGCGGTAGCGGATGCGCAGGAATCCCTGCTCGGGCTCGAAGTGGATGTCGGAGGCGCTCCTCTTCACCGCGTCGTTCAGCAGCGCATCGACCAGGCGCACCACGGGCTGGCTGTATTCGTCGAAATCGGCGGCGAGCGACTGGTAGTCGATCTCGCCGGTCTCGATCTCGTTCAGGATGCCGTCGATCGACAGCTCGAAGCCGTAGTGGTGCTCGATGCCGATGGTGATGTCGGATTCGCGCGCCAGCACCTGCTCGATGCGCAGGTCCTCGCGCGCCAGCGCACGGATCTGGTCCAGCGCCACCACGTTCGCCGGGTCCGATACCGCGATCAGCAGCAGCTTCTTGCCGGCGTCGTAGGAAACCGGCAGCACGTGGTAGCGGCGCGCCATGTCCTTGGGCACGAGGGCGATGGCGGCCGGGTCGACGATGGTGCTGTCCAGGTCGATCGATACCTGCCCGAGGGTCTCGGACAGGATGTCGCGGATGGTGGCCTCGGTCACGAAGCCGAGGGTCACCAGCACCTTGCCGAGCGGCGCCTTGAAACGCTTCTGCTCGGTGAGCGCGATGTTGAGCTGGTCCTGGCTGATGATGCCCTTGGTGAGCAGCGTCTGGCCGAGCGGGACCTGGGAGAGCGGGGCGGCCTGGATCGTACCCATGCGGGCGCTCAGGGCTTCATCTCCGCCAGCCGGCGCGAGACCAGGGCGGGTTCGAATTGGGTGGCCTGCCCCGGGGCGGCCTCGAGCGCGCGGCCGTAGTACTCGCGGGCGAGGCGGGCTTGCCCGAGGTGGTCCAGGCTCACCGCGAGGTTGTAGAGCGTGTCGGCGCTGCCCGCCTGCAGCCGGTGGGCCTCGAAGAACGAGCGCTGGGCTTCCGACCACCGCCCCTGGGACGCGTACAGGTTGCCGAGTGAAAGGTGCAGCGCCGCGCTGTCGGGATTGCGGTCGAGCTCCATCCGCAGCTGCATCTCCACCGCCTCGGGGCGCGTGAAGTCGGCGAGAGACGCGATGCCCGCGAGCGCCGTGGCGTTGCGCGGATCGAGGTCGAGCGCCTTGCGATATTGCACGTTCGCGGCGCCGCGGTTGCCGGCGCGAGCTTCCACCGTGGCGAGTCCGAGGCGGGCATCGATGCTGCCCCCGTCGGCGGCAACGGCCGCGGCGTAGCCCCGCCGGGCGGCGACGAGGTCGCCGTCGCGCAATGCCGCGTAGCCCTGGGAGATATTCGCGGGCACCGTCACCGCGTCGGCGGAACGCTCGAGCTTGACGGGGGCTTCGGCCGGGGCGCCCCGAAGCAGCTCCATCGCGAGCTTCTGCGCGGCATCCGGCGCGGCGCGGTTGCGCGGCGGCGGGGTGCTCGGTACCCCCGAGGGGGTCACCGTCGCCGGGGCGGGGCCCGCGGGGGAAGGTTCGAATCGGGGTGTGGGGGAGGGCGCGGATGCCACCGTGCCGGGGACGCTTGCGCCTCCGGGCGCACCGGATGCGGCGACTCCGGCGGGTGCCTGGCCGGAGGCGGGCGAAGGCGTTGGCGCGGGCGGCGGGCGCAAGGGACCGGCCGTGGCAAGGCTCTTGGGCGCGAGAGTCTGGATCGAGTACCAGACATAGGCTCCTGCCGCGATCACGATCACGGCAATCGCGCCCAGGGCGGCGAGGAGGGCGCCCTTCTTGCCGCCTTCGGCCGCCGGGCGCGCGGCGGTCTTGGCGTCGAACACGGCTTGCGCCGCTTGCGCATCCGAGCGCGGGGCGACTCCGGCCGCGGATGCGATCGGCTGCAGCTCGAGGTTCGGCGCGTTCGCCGCCTGCATCGACGCGGTGGTGTGGGGCGGCGCGGGAGGGGGCGACTCGGCCTGGCGCGCGAGCTTTTCCTGCTCCGCGCGCTTCAACGCGTCGAGCAGCAGGCTCATGGGCGGCCCGGGGGAACCGGCTCGGGAACGACCGGGACCGGGTCCAGGCGCAGCGGCTCGCCGCGTTCCAGGCGGCGCAGCTTCTCCTGGAACTCCGGCAGGGGCGGGTGCGTGTCGCGGAAGAAGTCGTCCGCCGGCAGGTAGCGGCGGTAGGCCGCGAGGTCGCCCTCGACGCTGGGATCGCGGATCACGACCGGGCGCAGGAAGATCACCAGCTCGCGCTTCGACGAGGTGTCGTCGCGGAAGCTCACGGCATCTCCGAAGACCGGGACGCGGGACAGCACCGGCAGGCCGCCGCGGTTGCCGACGAAGCTGTCTTCCATCAGGCCGCCCAGGATCGCGGTGCTGCCGCTGGGCACGCGCAGCACGCTCTCGAACTCGCGCGACCGGATCACGGGGACCTTGTTCTGGACGTTGGCGCGGGCGAGCTCGGGGTTCGGGTCGAGGACCTCGTCGACCTTGGTGGTGATGGTGGGCCGCACGTTGAGGACCACCACGTCGGTGTCGGCGATCTGCGGCGTCACGTTCATGACGAAACCCACCGGCACCAGCTGCGGGGTGGTCTTGACCGTGGCGGGGCTCAGCACCGTTCCGGTCGAGCTGAAGGTGGCGGGAGTGACGTCGACCGTGAAGTACACCAGGTTGTCGACGACCTTGAGGACCGCGGTCTGGTTGTTGACCGCCATGATGCGCGGGCTGGAAAGCACCCGCGTGTTGCCGAACGTGTCCAGCAACTTCACGGTGCTGCTGATGTTCCCGCCCGCGGCCGCGTTCGGATTGCTGTACTGGACCGAGAAGAACGGGTTCAGCGGATTGCTCAGCTCGCCCGTGATGAGGTTCTGGCGGAAGCTGTAGCCGAGCCCGTTCAGGCCCAGCGCCGCCCAGTCCACGCCCGACTGGTACCGGTCGTTCAGGCGGATCTCGACCACGGTCGCCTCGATCAGCACCTGCCGCCGGGCGGAGCCGATGACCTGCTGCAGGAATTCGGAAACCTTCTCGTGCTGCCGCGAGGTGCCCCGGACCGAGATGATGCCGGTCTCCGCGTTGACGATCACCGAGGCGGCCTCGCGGAAGGTGAGGCGCTGCTCCACGAATTCGCTCTGCTCCCGCGTCGCGGTCTCGCCCGGGTTCTCCACGGAGGTGCCGCTGCGCGTGGTGGTGCTGCGCCCGGTGCGGGGGGCGGCGATGGTGCGCGACTGGTTGGTGGCGATGGCGGACTGGCCGCGGTTCTGGACGAATGTCTCGCTGCTGCCTTCCGGCAGCAGCTTGTCGGTCTCGCGCAGCATTTCCTTCACGTTGCGCTCGAGGGTTTCCCAGAAACGATTGCGCCCGACGTTGTCGACCTTCAGGAGCGAGCTGTTCTGGGCGCTCGACGTGGCGCCCCCGGCGCTGGCGCTCGGAGGTGCCACGACCTGGTTCTGCACGCCGATCGTCCCGGACACGTCGCGCGCCATGTTGACGTAGTCGACCTTGTAGCTGCGCAGGAACGGCGTGTCGGGCATCACCGTGATGGTGTCGCCATCGGCTTCCCAGCGCAGGTCCACCTGGCGCGCGATGCGGGTGAGGATCTGCTTCAACGTCTGGTCGATGGCATTGAGGTTCACGCTGCCCTCGATGCCCGGGTGGATGTCGAAATTCACGCGGGTCTCGCGCGCCATCGCCATCAGCACCTCGCGCACCGGCTGGTTGGCGACCACGACCGAGTACTTCACCTCGGCCTGGCGCGCCTCGGGCGGCGGCGGCAGGGGCACCGCGCGGACCGGCGGGGGGATCGAGGCGGCGCTCCGGGGGATGACTTCGGGCTGGAGGTGGCCCGCCGGCTTGGCGAGCGGTTGGGCACCGCACCCGGCGAGCAGCAAGCCCACGGCAGCACCCGCTCCGAGAGCTTGGGTGCAGTGGGAGAAATATGTCGTAAGTGTTTGTTTTATGGAGAAAACCATCCCTGCTTGTCTTTATAGCGTTTTCACGCCGGGAACGCAATGAAAAATCCCCATTTACACGGGTAGGGTTCCGCGAAAATTGCGCAACCGGAGAGGCTCAGCGGCGCTCGGAGCGCCGGACGTCTTCGCGCACGCCGTCCAGGAGCCGGACGTAGGGGCGGAACTGCCGCAGGCCTTCCGGCAACGCGGCGAGCGCCGCGTTGGCCTGGGCGCGCTCGCCGAAGGCGCCGAGCAGCACGTGCACCCGCGGGAACTCCGGGGTGCCCGTGATCACGAGGTAGATCTGGTCCGGCGGCACCGCGCGCGCGGCTTCGCCGAGGTACTGCTCGAGGTAGGCGCGCTCCCGGCCGTCGGTGAGCATCAGCTGCACCGAGTAGCGCGACTTGCCCGACTCGGCCAGGAGCTCCCGGCCTGCGGCAAGGCGCGCGGCGACCCCCGTGACAGGCGCCCTGGTGCCCGCTTCGATCGCTGTCGCGGCAGGGCCCGGCTCGCTCGCTGGTGGTGCACTGGCGGAGGCGGCCTCCAGGGGCGTGGTGGCCTGCGCGGACGGCGCGGGCGTCGGCGCCGTGGCCGAGACCGGAATCGCGACCGGCTGGGGCGTGGCGGCGGCAGCGCGCGATGCGGTGGGGGTGGCCGCCGTAGCCGTGCCGCCGGCCGGCGTGCCCACCACCTGCGCGAGCAGGAAACCGCCGATCGATCCCACCGCGAGGCCCGCCGCGGCGGCATAGGCGAGGCGGCGGGGCGACTCGCGCCGTGCCACCACGATCTGGGTATCGCTGACCGCGGCGCGCGCGTGGTCGGCCGTCACGGTGTGGGTGCCGGCGGCGAACGCCGCGAGGAGCGTCTTGTCGGCGAAGATGTTGATGCGCCGCGTGAGGCCCTCGGAGGCCTCGGCGATGATCCGCAACGCCTCGGGACCGAACAGCGCCGGCCCGTGGTAGCCGGCGGCGCGCAGGCGGAAATTCACGTACTCGTTCACCTCCTTGGAGGGGAGCGGGGCGAGGGTGAACGCGTGGGTGATGCGCTCCTTCAGCTGGCGCATGGCGGGGAGTGCCAGGTGCTGGTCGAGCTCCGGCTGGCCGAAGAGCACGATCTGGAGCAGCTTCTCCTTGCCGGTCTCGAGGTTCGACAGCAGGCGAATCTCCTCGAGTGTTGCCAGCGGCATCGCGTGGGCCTCGTCGATCAGCGTCACCACCTGGCGCCCGGCCGCGTGGACCTCGATCAGCTTTTCCTGGAGCGCGCGGACGAGCTTGGTGGTGGAGGCTCCGGCGGTGTCGATGCCGAGGTCCCCGGCGATGGCCACCAGCATCTCGTCGCGCGACAGGCTCGGGACCGCGAGGTAGATGGTCTCGACCGTCTCCGGCAGGCGCTCCATGAGGACGCGGCAAAGCATGGTCTTGCCGCTGCCCACCTCGCCGGTCACCTTCACCATGCCCTCGCCGGCGGTGATCGCGTAGAGCAGGGCTTCGAGGGTCGCGCCGCGATTGGCGCCGGCGAAGAAGAACTCGGTGTGGGGGGTGATCCGGAACGGCGCCTCGCGCAGCCCGAAATGTTGCAGGTACATCGTCATCGAAGGTGTGTCCCGCGGGGGTCCGGCGGCGACCTCATGGGCCGCGCGCCTCGCCCGTTTCGGATGCGGGAAGTTTAGCACCGGCCCGCCCCGCGGCCTCGAGCCTGCCGTAGAGCGTGGTGCGCGAAACGCCGAGCAGCTTGGCCGCTTGGGAAACGTTGCCCTGGGCCAGCTCGAGGGCCGCGTCGAGGTAGGCCTGCTCCACCGTGCGCAGCGCCGAGTCGAGGCTGAACGCTCGGCCCGAAGCGAGCTCCGCCCGGGCCCGCGCGACCGGGTCCGCGCGCGCGGTTTCGGGGGCGGCGGGGGCGAACTCCTGCTCGAGCTCCGCCTCGCCCACGGTGTAGCCGGCGTACTTGGTGGTGAGCCGGATCACGATGTTCTTCAACTCGCGCACGTTGCCGGGGAAGGAGTAGGCGAGCCAGCGAAGGCGCGCGCCATCGTCGAAGGCGAACGGGTGGATGCCCGCCTTGGCGGCGTAAAGCGAGCGGAAGTGGTCCAGCAGGCGGATCCGGTCGTCGCCCAGGTCGCGCAGCGGCGGGACCACCAGCTCGAACACGGAAAGGCGATGGTAGAGGTCCGAGCGGAAGCGCCCGGCCCGCACTTCCTCGCGCAGGTCGCGGTTGGTGGCGGCGACGATGCGGGCCATCGAGACCCGCGTCTGGGTCTCGCCCACGCGCTGGTACTCGCCATTCTCCAGCACCCGCAGGAGCTTCGCCTGCAGGTCGAGCGGCAGCTCGCCGATCTCGTCCAGGAACAGGGTGCCCTCGCCCGCATCCTCGAAATATCCCGACTTCGATTGCGTGGCGCCGGTGAAGGCCCCCCGCGCGTAGCCGAAGAGCGTGGGCTCCACCAGCGTGGGCGAGATGGCGGCGCAGTTGAGGGCGAGGAATGGATGGCGCGCACGCGGGCTGAGGTGGTGCAGCGAGAAGGCGACGCGCTCCTTGCCGCTGCCGCTTTCCCCCTCGATCAGCGCAGGGAAGGACGATGCCGCGTACAGGTCGATCTGGCTGCGAAGCCGCCGCAACGGCGGGCTTTCGCCCACCAGCGCGCGGGAGCCCCCGGCGTCGTCCTCGCGCTGGTCCGCCTCCGGGGCGGAGAGCGCGCGGGCGAGCGCTTTCCTCAGGACCTCGGGCTCGCACGGCTTGGGCACGAGGTCCACGGCACCGAGCGCCCGGGCGCGGCGGGCGTTGGACTCCTCGTTCTGTCCGGTCAGCACCAGGATGCGGACGTGCGGCATGTGCGCGAGCAGGTCGCCGATCAGCTTGAAGCCCTCGTTGGGCAGGTGCGCCACCGGCGGCAGCCCCAGGTCGATCAATGCGACGTCGGGCCTCATCCCCTCGCGCAGCGCGGCGATGGCGCCCGCGCGGTCGCCGGCACGCACCACGCGGTAGTCGCCGGCCAACGCGAAAGCGAGGCTTTCGCCGATCAGCGGGTCGTCGTCGACGAGCAGCAGC
>JANMHV010000317.1:0-14821 GCA_031375445.1 Burkholderiales bacterium
ACGCCGAAGTCGGTTGAACAAAGGGGCCTTGCGGCCCCTTTTCACTCAGGCGGGGATGGGGATGAATGGGATGAAGGGGATGAATGAGATGTTGGGTGTGTCGAGCGGTGTTGAATTGGCACGCACTTCCTCATGCCATTCATTTATCCCATTAATCCCCTTCATCCCATTCATCCCCATCCCAAGGTTTACTGCCCGCATGACTCTCCGACGCCACCATGAGCAATAGAGAAGGCAGCCTCGAGGCGCCCACCCGCCACCCGATCGACTGGAAGAACCCGGAGTACTACGAGGAGCCGAAGATCCTGGCGGAGATGGAGCGCGTCTTCGACATCTGCCACGGCTGCCGGCGCTGCGTGAGCCTGTGCAACGCCTTCCCCACGCTCTTCGACCTGGTCGACGAGAGCACGACGATGGAAGTCGACGGGGTGCCGAAGGCGAAGTACCGGGAGGTTGTGGACCAGTGCTACCTCTGCGACATGTGCTACATGGTCAAGTGCCCCTACGTTCCACCCCACCCGTGGAACGTGGACTTCCCGCACCTCATGCTTCGCGCCAAGGCCCACCAGTTCAAGGCGGGGACGATGACGCATCCGGTCCGTGACCGCGCCCTCTCCTCCACCGACCGCAACGGCAAGCTGGCGACGATCCCGGTGGTCGTGCAGATGGTGAACGCGGCGGCGAAGTCGAAGCCGCTGCGCGAGCTGGGCGAGAAGATGGTGGGGGTGGCAAAGGACGCGTGGGTCCCGGAGTTCACCTCGCGCAAGTTTCGCCCCAATGCGGCGAAGAGCCCTGATTACCCGGTGCGCGACGGCGTGAAGACGCCGGGCAAAGTGGCGGTCTTCGCGACCTGCTACGTGAACTACAACGAGCCCGGCATCGGGCACGACCTGCTGAAGATCCTCGACCACAACGCGATTCCCTTCGTGGTGGTGGAAAAGGAAGCGTGCTGCGGCATGCCGAAGCTGGAACAGGGAGACCTGGAGGCGGTGGAAAAGCTCAAGTCGATCAACATCCCGCACCTGGCGAAGCTGGCGCGCGCGGGCTACGCGATCGTGACGCCGGTGCCCTCCTGCACGCTCATGTTCAAGCAGGAGCTGCCGCTCATGTTCCCGGAGGATCCGGATGTGATCGCGGTGCGCGACGCGATGTTCGACCCGTTCGAGTACCTGATGGCGCGCCGGCGCGACGGGCTGCTGAAGACCGAGTTCCCGCGCCCGCTCGGCAAGGTGGCCTACCACGTGCCCTGCCATTCGCGCGTGCAGAAGGGTGCCATGAAGACCCAGGAAGCGCTGCAGCAGGTGCCGGGTACCGAGGTGCTCGCCATCGAGCGCTGCTCGGGCCACGCCGGCACCTGGGGGGTGAAGGCCGAGTTCCACGAGGCGGCGCTCAAGATCGGGCGGCCCGTCGTGCGCCAGATCGGCGAGTTCGCGCCGGACTACTTCGCTTCCGACTGCCAGCTTGCCGCGCACCACCTCGAGGAAGGGCTCGAGCGCGCCGAAACCCGGGGCAAGGCGCAACTGCGCCACCCCCTTACATTGATGCGGATGGCCTACGGGCTGCCCGACTAAGGAAACCATGATCGCCATGAACAAGATCTCCCGCGAATCGCTGATGACCCTCGAGGCCTACGCCAGGACGCGCAAGGAGTTCCGCGCCCGGGTCATCGCCCACAAGAAGGACCGCACCGTCCACCTGGGCGAGCACGTGACTCTCATCTTCGAGGACGAGCTCACCATGCGCTACCAGGTGCAGGAGATGCTGCGCGTCGAGAAGATCTTCGAGGAAGCCGGCATCCAGGACGAGATCGACGCCTACAACCCGCTGGTGCCCGACGGGCGCAACTTCAAGGCGACGATGCTGATCGAGTACGAGGATGTCGCCGAACGCCAGGTGGCCCTTACGAAGCTGCGCGGCATCGAGGACCGCACCTGGGTGCGGGTGGAGGGCTGCAAGCCGGTCTACGCCATCGCCGACGAAGACCTCGAGCGCGAGAACGAGACCAAGACCTCGGCGGTGCACTTCCTGCGCTTCGAGCTCACGCAGGAAATGGCGGAGTCGCTCAAGTACGGGGTGGCGCTGGCGATCGGCGTGGATCACGCGCATTACAGCGCGAAGGCGGACCCCGTCCCGGCGGCTACCCGTGCGGCGCTGGTGAAGGACCTCAGCTAAGGCCGGAGCCCCCCGCCTCTCACAGCCGCGCGACGTCGGGCCCCGCGCGGTCGCCGAACCAGGTCTTCGCCATGGCCGCGCGCGCCGCGCGCTCGGCCTTCGCGTTGCCCATCCGCGCGTAGGTTTCCGCGAGTCCGGCCAGCGCCCAGCCGTTGTTGCGCACGCGCGCCAGCGCATCCCGGAACGCGGTCTCCGCCTCGGGCAGCTTTCCCTGGCGCAGCCGCACCGCGCCCAGCGACTGCCGCACCGGGTAGTACCAGTAGGGCGGCTCGGTATAGGCGAGCGCGTCCTCGATGAAGATCGCGTCCTCGTAGGCCTTCGCCGCCGCGTCCAGGTCGCCCCGGGCGTCGGCGAGGCGCCCGGTGGCCACGAGGCGCGCGGTCTGCACCACCTCCTTGGCGGGGATGCCCCACTCGCCGAACGGCCTGAAGTCGGCCTCGCGCTCGATCTTCTCCAGCGCCGCGATCTCGCCGCGGGAGGCCACCTCGTCGCGGTTCCTCGCGTGGGCGATGGCGCGGGCGTAGTGGTACATGGCGCGCACCAGCACCAGGTCCTCCGAGGGCGCGGGCAGGCTCAGGATCGCAGCGGGATCGGCGAACTGCACGTGGGTCGTGAACGGCGCCGCCTTCACCGGCTGCATGATCGGAAAGAGCTTCGCCGCCTCGGCCGGCACGGCGCGGTCGAGCTTGCCGGCCGCCTCGAGCGCCGTGGCGCGGTCCCCGCCCATCTGCGCCGAGACCATCACGAAGTGGATGTTGTGCGGGTAGTAAGCGGTCTTGTAGAGCGGATCCGAGGGCGAGGTCTGGAAGTAGCGTTCGTCCACCGCCATGGCGCGCTTGTTCACCTCGAGCGACTCGCGGTAGAGGCCGAGGCGGTAGTAGATGTGGGCCGGCATATGCACCAGGTGTCCGGCGCCGGGGGCCAGGCCGCCGAGGCGGCGCGCCGCCGGGAGCGCCTTCTCGGGCTCGATCGAGGCCTCCATGGCATGGATGTACAGGTGCGCGGCGCCGGGGTGCGCGGGATCGCGTCGCAGCACCTCTTCCAGCGCCGCCACGATCCTGTCGCCCTGCCCCTTGGGTTTCTTGCCGCCCGCCTCCCAGTAGTCCCACGGCTGGGTGTCCATCATCGCCTCGGCGTAGAGGGTCTTCAGTGTGTTGTCGCGCGGGTATTTCGCGGCGACCTCGCCCATTGCGTCGGCGTAGGCGCGGTCGAGGGCGGCGCGCTCGGCCTTGGGGTCGGCCGAATAGCGTTTTTCGAGCGCGGCGACGAGGGCCTGCTCCTTCGGCGGCGCATCCTTCGCGAGCTCCACGGCCCGGGCGAGCGCCGCGAGCGCCGGCGCCTGGGCCTCCGGCATCATCGGCACGTTGATGTTGGGCCCGAGGACCAGCGCCTCGGCCCAGAAGCACATGGCGCAGTGTGGGTCGAGCTTCTGCGCCTCGCGGAACGCGCGCTGAGCCTCCGCGTGGTTGAAGCCGAAGGCGAGCCGGACGCCCTGGTCGAACCACGCCTGGGCGCGGGGCTGGGTGGTGCGGATCGGGAAGTGCAGGCGGCCCAGGTTGCCGTAGAGCTTCGGCACCTCGCCGAGCGCGGGCTGTGCCGCCACCGGCTGGAACGGCGTGGTCTCGGTCTTGGCGAGGACCAGCTGCCGGAGCAGCGCGGAAGGCCCGGAAGCCGCCGGGGCGCACAGGCCGCCGGGAGCCAGCAGCGGGTCGTAGTAATCGGCGGGCTCGGGCCCGGCGCCGAAGCCGGTGAGCGAGAGGAGCCCGGCCGCGGCCAGGCTGAACCTGAGGGTCCTGGTTGCCATGTCGTTCTCCCTTGTGGATGCCGGCGGCGGCACCGATGGCTGGAGACTGCGCCTGCCGCAGTGGCGGCGCAATCCCCGCCCGGGGGGACGGTCAGGCGGCGCGGGACATCTTGAGGCAGGGCATCCGGACCGCGCGGATCGCCTCGGCCAGCACGTTGACCGCGGCTGGCCGGTCGAAGCCCGTGCGCCATGCCAGCGCCACCTTGCGCGAAGGGATGGGTGAAGAGAACGGCACCACCTTCAGCATTCGCGTCGCATAACGCGAGGTGAGCGCGCTATCGGGCATGACGCTCACCCCCAGCCCCGAGGCCACCATGTTGCGGATGGTCTCGAGCGAGCTGCCGGCGCGGCCCTCGGGGTGCGCCGTGTTGGCCTGGCCCGGGCAAGCCTCCATCACCTGGTCGCGGAAGCAGTGGCCGTTGTTCAGCATCAGCAGGTTCTCCGTGGCGAGCTCCGAGGGCTTCACACCTTTCCGCAACGACCAGGGATGCCCCTCGGGGACCACCACGCTGAAGGCCTCTTCATACACCGCCTCGGTCCTGACCCCGGGGAGCGCGAAGGGGAGTGCCACGATCACCACGTCGAGCTCGCCCTCGCGCAGCATCGGGGCGATGCTGCCGGTCAGGTTCTCCTCGATGGAAAGCGGCATGTCGGGGGCGCGCTTCTTCAGGATCGGAATCAGCTCGGGGAGCAGGTACGGCCCGATGGTGGGAATGACGCCCAGCCGCAGCGAGCCGGCGAGCTGGTCGCCCCCGCCCCGCGCCAGGTTCTGGATCTTGCCCACCTCCTCCAGCACGCGGCGGGCCTGCTCGACGATGGCCTCGCCCCGGCCGGTGACCAGCACCTCGTTCTTGTTGCGCTCGAACAGCATCACCCCCAGCTCCTCCTCGAGCTTGGCGAGGGCGAGCGACAGCGTGGGCTGCGTCACGAAGCACTTCGCGGCGGCGCGGCCGAAATGGCGTTCCTGGGCGAGGGCCACGACGTACTTGAGCTCGGTGAGGGTCATGGGCGGGTCCGATTGTCTGGGGCTATCGCAAGTATACAGACAATCAATTGGACCCGACTATCGACGGGAGAGGAAAATAGGTACATACCCTATCGACAACCCCAGCAAGGAAACGACCACCATGTTCCCCAATTCCGAAGGCAAGCGCGTCCCCGAAGTCACCTTCCGCACCCGCCAGGACGGCCAGTGGAAGAATGTCTCCACCAGGGAGATCTTCACCGGGCGCACGGTGATCGTGTTCGCCCTGCCCGGCGCGTACACGCCCACCTGCTCCACCACCCACCTGCCGCGCTACAACGAGCTCGCCGCCACCTTCGCCAAGCTGGGCGTGGACGAGATCGTGTGCCTGTCGGTGAACGACGGCTTCGTGATGGGCGAATGGCAGCGCGACCAGAACGCGCCCAACATCACCTTCATCCCCGACGGCAACGGCGAGTTCAGCCAGAAGATGGGCCTGCTGGTCGACAAGAGCGACCTGGGCTTCGGCAAGCGCTCGTGGCGCTATTCGATGCTGGTGCGCGATGGTGTCGTCGAGAAGCAATTCATCGAGCCGCAGAAGGAAGGCGACCCGTTCGAGGTCTCCGACGCCGACACGATGCTGGGCTACCTCGCCCCGCGCGAGAAGGCCCCGGAGCCCGTGGTGGTGTTCAGCCGCACCGGTTGCCCCCACTGCGCCCGCGCCAAGGACCTGCTGGAAGCCAACGATGTCGCGTTCGAGGAAGTGCAGCTCGGCAAGGGCATCACGTTCTCGTCCGTGCGCGCAGTTTCCGGCCGCGGCACGGTGCCGCAGGTGTTCATCGGCGGCCAGCACATCGGCGGCGCCGATGAGCTGGAAGCGTACTTCGCGGGCAAGCAGAAGCTCGCGGCCTGAGGAGAAAGATGCCATGACCACCCTCCTCAACGTCGATGTCGCCGTGATCGGCGCCGGCACCGCCGGGCTCGCGGCCTACCGCGCGGCGCGTGCGGCCGGCAAGCGCGCCGTCGTGATCGAGGGCGGTCGTGGCGGCACGACTTGCGCCCGCGTGGGCTGCATGCCCTCCAAGCTGCTGATCGCGGCGGGCGAGGCGGTCCACGCCATCCACCGCGCGCCCGGCTTCGGCGTGCACGTGGATTCGCCCGTGCGCGTTGACGGCCGGGAGGTGATGGCGCGCGTGAAGAGCGAGCGCGACCGCTTCGTGGGCTTCGTGATGAAGGGCGTGGACAACATCCCCGCCCAGGACAAGCTTTCGGGCTATGCGAAATTCGTGAACCCGCACGCGCTGCAGCTCGAGGACGGCACGGTGGTGAATGCAGCCACCGTGGTCATCGCCACGGGTTCCCGCCCGGCGGTGCCGCCGCTGCTCGCCAACCTCGGCGACCGGCTGGTGGTGAACGACGACGTCTTCGACTGGGACGACTTGCCACGCTCCGTGGCGGTGTTCGGCCCGGGGGTGATCGGCCTCGAGCTGGGACAGGCCCTCTCGCGCCTCGGCGTGCGGGTGGTGATCCTCGGCCGTGGCGGGCGCGTCGGCCCGATCAGCGATCCGGAAGTGCTCAAGGCCGCGCTGAAGGCGTTCGGCTCCGAGCTCCGGCTCGACCCCGATGCCCACGTCTCGCGCGTCGAGCGCATCGGCGACGAGGTCGAGATCGAATCCACGGCGCTCGGCGGCGAGAAGGTCACCGAGCGCTTCGACTACGTGCTGGCGGCGACCGGGCGCAAGCCCAACGTCGATGGCCTTTCGCTCGAGAATGCCGGTGTCGCGCGCGATGCGTTCGGCGTGCCGGTGTTCGATCTCAAGACGATGCAGGTGGGATTGAGCCCCATCTTCATGGCGGGTGACGCCGCGAATGACGCGCCGCTTCTGCACGAGGCGGCCGACGAGGGGCGCATCGCGGGCGATAACGCCGCGTCGTTCCCCAAGGTTCGCCCTGGGCTGCGCCGCGCGCCGCTCGGCATCGTCTTCACCGACCCGCAGATCGCGGTGATCGGCGGCGGCTTCGCTTCCCTCAAGGCGCATGCGCTCGCCGCGGGCGAGGTGTCGTTCGAGGACCAGGGCCGCTCGCGCGTGATGCTGCGCAACCAGGGCCACCTGCGCGTCTACGGCGACCCCACCACCGGCCACTTCCTCGGCGCCGAGATGGTCGGCCCCGACGCCGAGCACATCGGCCACCTGCTCGCCTGGGCGCTGCAGGCAAAGATGACCGTGGCGCAGATGCTCGAGATGCCCTTCTACCACCCGGTGGTGGAGGAAGGGCTGCGTACGGCGCTGCGCGACCTCGACGCGCGGATGAAGGAATCGCAGCAGCGGGCGGCGTGAATCGCCTGGTGAACCTTCGGGGACAGACTACCAGTTGCGCCTGATGAACCTTAGGGGACAGACCACTAGTTTCATTGCATGCAATTGGTGGTCCGTCCCCTAAGGTTCATTCCTTGCAACTGGTGGTCCGTCCCCTAAGGTTCATTCCTTGCAACTGGTAGTCTGTCCCCTAAGGTTCATCAGGTAAGCCGCCATCATCTCCTTGCGCGAGCCCTTGAAGTGGATGAAGTGCTTGCCGGCGAGCTCGACGGCGCCGTACATCCGCGGCTCGATGGTGTAGTTGTGCGTCTCGCAGGGGAAGATGCGCACCCGGACTCCATCCACGCCGAGCCCGTCGCCCTGCCGCTCGGCCAGCGCGCGCCATCCGACCAGGGCCGCCAGCGCGAACTGGTCGCCCCACCAGGCGCGAAGGTCGCGGGGGTATAGCGCGGCGATCGCAGGCGCCTCGGCCAGCGCGTCATAACACGCAAGCGCCTTCCCGAAGAAGCGCTCCCCCGCGCTGCCCGCCGCCACGAAGATAACGCCGCCGTTGAACGGGGCATCGACGACTGGCCGATGGGTAAGGCCCACGTCGAAGTCCTCGGCGAAGATCGCCGACGGCTCCGCGTTGACCACGACGTCGGAATCGAGGAACACCGTGGCCGCACCGGCGCGCCGCGCGCGGAGGTACTCGCGCTGCACCCGCATGCGCTCATACATCAACCGCGCGGGATCGATGGAGCACCGCACGACCGCGACGCCGCTCGCGAACGACGGCAGCACCGTGCGTTCGTCGGTGAGCAACACTCGGCGTGCGGCAGGTGCGCGCAGCTGGGCGGACTCGAACAACTGGGAGAGCAATCGCCCGTAGTCGACAGCGGGAGCGTCGCTCCCTTCGAGGCCCACGTGGAACGCCACCAGCTCGATGTCGGCGGGGTCGGGCGGGGCGACCGCGCCCAGGCGAATGCTGCTGCGAGCCGCAGGCCAGTCGAAGGCGACCACCTCGACGATGCGCCGCATCTGCCGGAAGACCTCGGGACGGTCGGTGAGGAGTTTGCCCATCGCGGCGACGAGCGGCGCGGCCGCCTCGGCATGTCCTCGCCGCAGGAGCGCGATGGCTTCCCGCGTCAGTGCATCGAGGTCCGGGTACCGAGGATCGGTGGGCACGATGGCCTCAGCTTGACACGAACCATCCGAATACTGAAACCGACCCTCTCCCCGGCCCTCTCCCAGGGGAGAGGGAGAATCCCCTAGATGTCCACCGGGAAAGCGGCCGCGAACTCGCGCAGGTTGTCGGTGAAGACGCCGGAGGCGCCCGCAGCCAGCAGCTCGCGAGCCTTCGCCACGTCGTTCACCGTGTAGAGCATCACCTGGTAGCCGCGGTCGCGAATCTCGCGGATGCGGGCGGCGCTGATCGTCTTCCAGTTGGTGTGCAGCGACACGCAATCGAGCTCGGCGAGGCGCTCCCAGTCGGCATCGTTGAAGGAATCGATGAGCCAGCCGCGCGGAATCTCCGGCGCCGCCGCACGAGCCGCCGCCAACGCCTCGAAAGAGAACGACGAGAACACCGGCGGCACCTCCGCCCCTTCCCAATACTTCGCGGTGAGCTCCGCAACCCGCGCGCCGGTGACGGCATCGAACCCCGGCGTGGGCTTGATCTCCACGTGCGCCATGGTGTCCTTCGAGCGCAGCAGCCGCGCCGCCGCCTCGAACGTGGGAATGCGCTCGCCCTTGAATTCCGCGGAGTGCCAAGCGCCGGCGTCCAGCTGCGAGAGCTCCGTGAGCGTCATGTCCGCCGCGCGCCCGCGACACCCCGCCGTGCGATCGAGCGTCGCATCATGCATCAGGATGGCCGTGCCATCGCGCGCGAGCTTCACGTCGAACTCGTGGGCGCGAAAGCCGAGCGACTGGCCGAGGCGAATCGCGGCGAGGGTGTTTTCCGGTGCGAGCGAACCGCCGCCACGATGGGCGACGATCCGGGGGTATGGCCAGGGCTTCATGCGAATCCGAATCCCTTGTACATGACGATCACGAAGACGGCGAAGGCGATGAAGGCGTAGAAACCGGCGACCAGGTCGTCGACCATCACGCCCAGGCCGCCCTTCACGTTGGCGTCCAGCTGCCGTATGGGATACGGCTTCCAGATGTCGAAGATGCGGAAGAACACGAACGCGACCAGTTGAAGGTACCAGGCGGCCGAAGCGAACGCGGCGAGCGGCAGGAAGGCCACGATCTCGTCGAACACCATCGCGCCGTGGTCCTGCACGCCCAAATGCTTGCCGGTGACGTCGCACGCCCAGATGCCCAGCAGCACGAGGGGAATCGAAAGGAAAGCGATGACGATCCCGGGGATGAAGAGCTCCAGCACCGCGTAGAGCCCCCACCCCGCCAGCGTCCCGAAGGTCCCCGGAGCGCGGGGCATGAGCCCCGAGCCGAACCCCAGCGCGATGAAGTGCGCCGGGTGGGACACCAGGAAACGCAGGTCAGGGTTCGCGGAAGTGGTCGAAGCCGCGGCCATCGATCTTCACCGCCTTGCCGTCGCCGCCGAGGAGGCTCACACCCTTGCCGCGCTTGATCTGCCCCACGCGAGTCAACGGAATGCCCAGCACCTCGGTCAAGTCCTCGATGCTGTCGCGCGAGTTCGGGTGCGCGGTGAAGCACAACTCGTAGTCGTCGCCGCCCGCCACGATGGCGTTGCGGCCCGCATCGGAATTGATGTGCTTGGCGCCGATGGTGGAGACGGGCACGTTGGCCAGCTCCACCGTGGCGCCCACGTTCGAGAGACGGCAGATGTGCGTGAGATCCGCCAGCAAACCGTCGGACACGTCGATGGCGCTGGTGGCCAGCCCGCGCAACGCCTGGCCCAGCGGCACCCGGGGGGAAGGCTCGTAGAGCCGCATCGCCGCCTCGCGATAATCGTCGGCCTCGAGCACCAGGTGGCCGTTGCGGTGCGCGACCGCGAGCGCCGCGTCGCCGATGTTGCCGGAGACCCAGATGTCGTTGCCGGCCTTGGCGCCGCCGCGGCGCAGCGCCGCACCCGCCGGCACCTCGCCCATGATGGTCACCGTCATGCACAGCGCCGGACCGCGCGTGGTGTCGCCGCCGATGAGCGACACGTTGTACTCCTGCGCCAGGTCGAAGAATCCCTTGGCGAAGGCGCCGAGCCACGCGTGGTCGACGTTGGGGATGGTGAGCGCGAGCATCGCCCAGTACGGCATCGCGCCCATCGCCGCCATGTCGGAGAGGTTCACGGCCAGCGCCTTATGGCCGAGCATCTCCGGGTCCACGTCGGGGAAGAAGTGCGTGCCCTGCACCATGGTGTCGGTGGAGACGGCGAGATCCATGCCGTTGGTCACATCCACCAGGGCACAGTCGTCGCCCACGCCGAGGCCGGCGTTGGCGGCGGGGCGCGTGAAATGCCGCGCGATCAGTTCGAACTCGGGAGAGCTATTCGCCATTTTTCTTCTGCCTTTTCTCGGCGACCTCTTCGGGGCGGACCTGGGTGGCCAGCTTGTCGAGGACGCCATTCACGTATTTGTGGCCGTCGGTGCCGCCGAAGCGCTTGCCGAGCTCGATGGCCTCGTTGATGGTGACGCGGTACGGGATCTCGGGGCTGTGCACCAGCTCCCAAGCGCCGATCAGCAGGATCGCGCGCTCCACCGGGCTCACCTCGTCCCACTTGCGGTCGGCGAGCGGCTCGATGAGTCCCCGCAGCGCTTCCATGTCGTTCAACGTGCCGCGGAGCTGTGCGGTGAGGAAGCCGTTGTCCGCCTTCTTGAACTCCTCCAGCTCCTCGAGGTTCTTCAAGATGTCGGAGACGCCCGCGCCGGTGAAGATCCACTGGAAGACACCCTGCATCGCGAACTCGCGCGAGCGACGCCGCGCGGAAATGGGTTTCATCCGGCAATCGCCTTCAGGGTGTTGGCCATCTCCACCGCCACACGGCCCGCATCCGCGCCCTTCACCGGCGCGCGTTCCTTCGCCTGGTCGTCGGTGGAAGTCGTGAGGACGCCGTTGGCGATGGGGATGCCTGTTTCCAGCTGCACGTCGAGGATGCCGCGCGCGCTTTCATTGGCGACGATCTCGAAGTGATAGGTGTCGCCTCGTACCACGACCCCGAGCGCGATGAGCGCGTCGTAGCGCATGCCGCGCAGGCCGCGACGCTCGAGCGCCATGGTCTGGAGGGCGAGCGGAATCTCCAGCGCGCCGGGCACGCTCACCACATCGATGTCGGCCGGATCCACGCCTAGGGCCACCAGCTCCTTGTCGGCGGCGGTGAGGAGCATGCGCACCAGCTCCTCGTTGAAGCGGCTCCAGACGATGCCGATGCGCAGCCCTTCGCCCTTCAAGTCGGGGGTCGTGACGTTCATACCGCCTTCACCGTCACCTTGTCATCGGGGGAGACGTACTCCACCACCTCGAGGCCGAAGCCTTCCATGCTGGGGATGCGCTTGGGTCGTGCCAGCACGCGCATCTTGCCGACGTTCAGGTCCTTGAGGATCTGCGCGCCGATGCCATTGAGGCGCGGGTCCCACTTGCGGTTGGCGGCCGCGCGCTTCTGGGCAGGGGAAGTCACACGCTCGAGGATCTCGCCCACCGGCTCGTGTCGGCGCAGGAGCACGATCACGCCCTCCTGGTTCTGGGCCACCATCCGCATCGCGTCCTGCACCGAGTAGGCGTGGCGCGACTGGTCGAAGTCGAACATGTCGAGGGAGACGAAGGGCTCGTGCACGCGCACGAGGATCGGACGCGCGGGATCGGGCGAGCCCTTCACGAGCGCGTAGTGCACCTCGTCCACGGTCTTGTCGTGGTAGACGCAGAGGCGGAAGTTGCCGTAGGTCGTGGAAACCGTGCGGTCGGCCACGCGCTCGACCAGGGTCTCGGTCTCGCTGCGGTGGCGGATGAGATCCGCGATGGTGCCGAGCTTGAGCTCGTGCTTCACGGCGAAAGCGCGCAGGTCGGCCATGCGCGCCATGGAGCCATCAGGATTCATGATTTCGCAGATCACCGCGGCGGGAGTGAGGTCCGCCAGCTCGGCGAAGTCGCAGCCCGCTTCAGTGTGGCCAGCGCGAACCAATACCCCGCCGTTCTGCGCCATCACCGGGAAGATGTGGCCGGGCTGGATCAGGTCGGCCGGCTTGGCGTTCCTGGCGGTCGCGGCGCGGACGGTGCGGGCCCGATCCGCCGCCGAAATGCCCGTGGTGACCCCGGTCGCCGCCTCGATGGAGACCGTGAACGCGGTGCCCATGGGCGCCCGGTTGTCCACGACCATCAACGGCAGGTTCAGCTGCCGGCAGCGCTCCTCGGAGAGCGTGAGGCAGATCAAGCCCCGGGCGTGGGTGGCCATGAAGTTGATGGCCTCGGGGGTCACGAAATCCGCGGCCAGGAGGAGGTCGCCCTCGTTTTCGCGGTCTTCGGCGTCGGCGAGCACGACCATGCGGCCCATGCGCAGCTCGTCGATGAGTTCCTGGGTGGGGGAGATCTTCACGGGTGGGGGCTAAAGCGTGAGGGGGACCGCTATTTTGCCATTTCCCGGGGGTGAGCCCCCCGCGGGAGCCCCAACCCCCGTTGCGTCACTGCCCCTGCGAGTACTCCCACGGCCCGAGGATCTTCCACGACAAGAGCGGCTCGCGATAGAACGTCGACTGCGAGGCGATGGCGAGCCCGTTCATCAGCATCATGTGCACCTGGCCAGTGGATTCATTGCGCCACAGGAGGTCGGCCTTGCCGTCGCCGTTGTAGTCGCCCTGGGCCACGATCCTCCACGCGGGGTTAGGCTCCACGTGCACCTGCGCTCCACCCGCCACGGTGGCGCCATTCAGCAGCATTACGTAAACCTGCCCAGTGGCAATGTTGCGCCACAGGATGTCGTCGCGGCCGTTGCCGTCGAAGTCGGCGGCGCCGAGTATCTGCCACTGCATGTTGGGCTCGCGGTACACGTTCTGGCCCGAGACGGCGAAGGCCCCGCCCGAATAGCCGAACGACATCATGTAGACCTGCCCGCTGGAATTGTGGCGCCACAGCACCTGGTTGCGCCGCCCGCTGCCGGAGAAATCGCCCGCGGCGACGATGCGCCACGAAGTGTCGGGCTCGGTGTAGACCATGCCCTGCCCTGCCACCGTCGTGCCATTCAGGAGCGTCGCGTAGACCTGCCCGGTGCTCGAGTTCCACCAAAGGATGTCGGCACGCCCGTCGCCGTCGATGTCCGGCGTCTGCACGATCTTCCACGCGGGGTTGGGCTCGGTGGCGACCACGCCTCCGCCCGCGGGCAGTCCCGTCGCCGCGAATGGCATCACGTACACCTGGCCGGTGGAGGAGTTGCGCCACAACAGGTCGGCGACGCCATCGCCGTTGAAATCGCCGTCGGCGACGATGCGCCACGCGAGGTTCGGCTCGCGGTGGGCGAACGTGCCGGAGTTGATGGTGGTGCCGTTCATCAGCATGCGGTAGACGTCGCCGGTGGCGGTGTCGCGCCACAGGATGTCGCTGCGGCCATCGGCGTTGAAATCGGTGTCCGACGAGCTCGACGCCGCGTAGCCCACCGCCGGCCCCGGGGAGCCAGCCACGCCGAACAGCATCCGTGGGCTGCCCGCCTCGTGCGCTCCGATGTCCGGGGCGGGGCCCACGAAGGCGTCGTTGAAGTTGGCGATCCGCACCGCCTCGTTGTATCCGCGGCTCGAGGGATCGAGTTGGTACATGCCGCCGTCCTCGCTCTGCCAGCCATTGCCGGATGCGTAGATCGGGGTCGCCTGGATGCCGTTGATCACGACCGCGCCCGGGGTCGCGTTGTACATGTCGCGCTCGAAGGAGTTGTTGATTCCCGGCTCGTAGAAAGCGGTCCAGCTGCGCCATCCGTGCCAGATGTTGTTCTTGGTCACGGTGTTGTTCATCAGCCGATCGGTCCCGCCGCCCGAGAGCCCGTTGCCCGGCCCCAGTCCGTAGGCATAGGCGGGGTCACGCGCCTGCAGCATGGTGTTGTGGAACACATATCGGCGCCCGTCGCCGAGAGTCAGGTCGCTGCCCGCCTTGAACATCGGGTTGCGGTCGTCCTGGTCCGGCGGCACCGCCTCGAGGTAGCGGCTGCGGTTCTGCACGTTGCGAAACAGGTACAGCGGCCCCACCGTCGTCGGGGCACTGGCGATGCCGAGCGCGGCGTTGTCGATGTAGTTGCCCCAGATGCGCACGTTGCGGTTGCCGCCCTCGGCTTCGATTGCATCGTCCCAGGTGTGGGAGAGCGAGTTGCCGTAGATATCGCTATCCGCGTTCGGGAAGCCGGTCGTCGAGTAGTTGTCCGAGCCGCCGATCAGGTCGTTGAAGTAGCGCCCGGTGGTGCTGAAGATCTCGTTGTGGCGGAAGACGTTATTGCCGGGACAGTTGTTGAACGAGATGCCCTGCGGGCCTTCGGGGTGCCCCGTCGACCAGCTGTTGGTGGTGTAGCGCGGGTCGTGGATCTCGTTCCTCTGGATCGTGACGCGCGTCAACACCGAACCGGCGGAGCAAAGCGCGCGGATGCCCGAATCCGAGTCGACGCCGAGACCCGATCCGCGGGTGCGTCCCCAGTCG
>JANMHV010000319.1:0-6370 GCA_031375445.1 Burkholderiales bacterium
CTCCGCCTACGACTGCGAATTCGTGGCCCTTGCCCGCGCACTCGTCGTTCCGCTGGTGACCGAGGATGCGGCGGTATTGAAGGCATTTCCCGACTTGGCGTTTGACATGGAAGGCTATCTCGCCGCTTATCCGCCTTCCCCGCCGGAGGTTCATGAAGGACGGCTGCGCTATGCAGTGCCGGGCAGGCGCGGCGTCCGGGATGACGCCTCGGGAAAGCTGAGTGAACCAAGGTGACAAATAGACGCCGTGGTGCTAAAATGGCACCATCTGCCTGACTACTGACCTGACTACTCAAATGACTACGAGACCTACTTCTGACGAACGGGGCCGGCTTACGGCCCGGGTGCCGCAGAACGTCCAGGACACTCTTCAGCAGGCGGCGGATCTAGTGGGTGCGCCGTTGAGTCAGTTCATCGTTCAATCGGCGTTGCGAGAAGCGCAGCGCGTCATTGACCGGGAGCGGATTGTCGAATTGTCCAACCGTGATGCGGCCTTTCTATTGAAGTTGCTGGAAAGGCCGGCGCGGCCAAATGCAAAACTCGCCGAGGCGTTCCAGTTCTACAAGGATAGGACGCTAGATGCTGACAATTCAGTCTTTGACTGGGCACCACAATCGAAAGGCGTTCGATTGCGGAAAGCCCGCCCTTGACGAATGGCTCGCGAAGTCAGCCCGGCAACACCAAGATAAGGGGATTTCGCAAACCTTCGTCGCAGTCGACGCCCAGTCCCCGGCCACGATTCATGGCTTCTACGCGTTGAGTGCCTGTGAGGTTGTGACCGAAAACCTACCCTCGACGATTGCGTCTCGTTTGCCTCGCAATGCTCCGGGAATCAGACTCGGTCGCTTGGCGGTGAATCGAAGTGATCAGAAGACAGGATTGGAGAAACTTCTGCTCGTCGACGCAATCAAGCGAAGTTGTGAAGTGAGAGGCAACATCGGGGTCTTCGCCTTATTTGTCGATGCGATTGATGACGAAGCCATTGCATTCTATGGACGGTTCGGATTTGTATCTCTTCCTGACTCTCACCGGACGATGGTATTGCCGTTAGAGGGTGTTTGCAGCGATAAGTGAAAGTGCATGCGGCCCTCCCAAGGGAGAGGGAGAACCACCGCGTCTACGGCTGACCGCCCCCAGGACGGCCCCCGACGCTGAAACGCTATCATGGCCGTTGCGATCCTCTGGAGACGCCATGGAGTTGGTGCTGGAACGTGTCGAGCAGCGTGCAGGCGCGCAGGTCTACCTCTATCCGCTCGATCTCTCGCTCGTGCCCAACGCCGTCACGGTGTTGCTGGGCGCGACCCAGGCGGGAAAGACCACGCTCATGCGGGTGATCGCCGGGCTCGATGCGCCTTCGAAAGGACGCGTGAAGGCCGACGGCCGCGACGTGACGGGCGTTCCGGTGCGCAACCGCAACGTGGCGATGGTCTACCAGCAGTTCATCAACTATCCCTCGATGACGGTGGCGGAGAACATCGCCTCGCCGCTCAGGCTTCGCCGCGACCGGCCGTCGAAGGCGCGGATCGCGGCCCGCGTCGACGAGCTCGCCGCCAGGCTGCACATCGAGCCCTTCCTCGCGCGCCTGCCCTCGGAGCTCTCGGGCGGCCAGCAGCAGCGCGTGGCACTCGCCCGCGCGCTTGCCAAGGATGCGCCTCTCATGCTGCTCGACGAGCCGCTGGTGAACCTCGACTACACGCTGCGGGAGGAGTTGCGCGACGAGCTCACCCAGCTCTTCGCCGCCGGGCAGTCCACCGTCGTCTACGCCACCACCGAGCCCACCGAGGCGCTGCTGCTCGGGGGCTACACCGCGGTCCTCGATGCGGGCGAGCTGCTGCAGTACGGACCCACGGCCGAGGTGTTCCACCGGCCGCGATCGATCCGGGTGGCGCGCGCGTTCAGCGATCCGCCGATGAACCTCGTCGATGCCGACGCCACGCCGACGGGGCTCGCGCTCGCGGGCGGCGTCGCCGTGCCGATGGCGTTGCCCGAGGGCTGTACGCGGAAAGTCACCCTCGGCGTGCGCGCGGGGGCGCTGCACCAGCGCTCGCGACCGGGCGACGTGGCGTTGCCGGGGAAGGTCGAGCTGGCCGAGATCTCGGGGTCGGAAACCTTCGTGCATGCGCGCACCGCGGTCGGCGACCTCGTGGCCCAACTCACCGGCGTGCGCGAGTTCCGGCTGGGCGACGAGATCACGCTGCATTTCAGCCCCGCGAGCGCCTACGTATTCGGCGCGGCCGGCGAGCTGGTGGTGGCGCCCGCGGTGCCGGGAAACTGACATGGCGCGCATCGACCTCGACCTCGCCCACTCCTACCTGCCGAACCCGCAGCGCGACGAGGACTATGCGCTGCTGCCGCTCACGATGACGTTCGACGACGGCGGCGCCTACGCGCTCCTCGGACCCTCGGGTTGCGGCAAGACCACGCTGCTCAACCTCATCTCCGGGCTGCTCGAGCCTTCGCGCGGCAGCGTGAAGTTCGACGGCACGGACGTGACCGACCGCACGCCGCAGCAACGCAACATCGCCCAGGTGTTCCAGTTCCCGGTGATCTACGACACCATGACCGTGGCCGAGAACCTCGCCTTTCCGCTGCGCAACCGCGGGGTGCCCGCGGACAGGGCCCGCGCGCGCGTGGGCCAGGTCGCCGAAATGCTGGAGCTGAGCGCGCAGCTCGACATGCGCGCCGCCGGGCTCGCGGCCGATGCCAAGCAGAAGATCTCCCTGGGGCGGGGCCTGGTGCGCGAGGACGTTTGCGCGGTGCTCTTCGACGAGCCGCTCACGGTGATCGACCCGCACCTCAAGTGGCAGCTGCGCCGGAAACTCAAGCAGATCCACCACGAGCTCAGGCTCACCCTCATCTACGTGACCCACGACCAGGTCGAGGCGCTCACCTTCGCCGACCAGGTGATGGTGATGACGCGCGGACGGGTGGTGCAGACCGGGAGCGCCTCGGAGCTCTTCGAGCGCCCGCGGCACATGTTCGTCGGCCACTTCATCGGCTCGCCCGGCATGAACTTCCTGCCGGCCGCCGACGGCACCGTGCTCGGCGTGCGCCCCGAGTACGTCTCGCTCACCGGCCCCGGCGAACCGGGTGCGGTTCAGGGGGTCGTCAGCCAGGCGCAGGACATCGGCACGTATTGGCTCATCGCCGCGCGCGCGCAGGCCGGATCGGGCGAAGCGATCATCCGCGCCCGCCTCGATTCGGGCGACGCCATTCCGCGCGTGGGCGAGACGGTGTGGCTGAAGGTCGTCGGCGAGCACACCTGCTACTACCGCAACGAGGAACTGGTCGCGGAAGGGGGCGCATGAAACCCGTCAACCAGAAGGCGTGGCTGCTGATCCTGCCGGTGGTGTTGTGTGTGGCGTTCTCCGCCATCGTGCCGCTGATGACCGTGGTGAACTACTCGGTGCAGGACATCATCTCGCCCGAGCGGCGCGTATTCGTCGGCACCGAGTGGTTCAAGGCGGTGATGCGCGACGACGAGCTGCACGGTGCGCTGGTGCGCCAGGTGCTGTTCTCGCTCTCGGTGCTGGCGGTCGAGATCCCGCTCGGCATCGCGCTCGCGCTCGCCATGCCCGCGAAGGGGTGGAAGTCCTCGGCGGTGCTGGTGCTGGTGGCGATCTCGCTGCTGATCCCGTGGAACGTGGTCGGCACCATCTGGCAGATCTTCGGGCGCACCGACATCGGGCTCTTCGGGGCGGCGCTGGAGCGCATGGGCTTCGACTACAGCTACACCGGCAACGCCACCCACGCCTGGCTCACGGTGCTGCTGATGGACGTGTGGCACTGGACGCCGCTGGTGGCATTGCTGTGCTTCGCCGGGTTGCGCGCGATTCCCGACGCCTACTACCAGGCCGCGCGCATCGATGGCGCGAGCCGGATCGCGGTGTTCCGCTTCATCCAGCTGCCGAAGCTGCGCGGCGTGCTGATGATCGCGGTGCTGCTGCGCTTCATGGACAGCTTCATGATCTACACCGAGCCCTTCGTGCTGACCGGCGGCGGGCCCGGCAACTCGACCACGTTCCTGTCGCAATACCTCACGCAGAAGGCGGTGGGCCAGTTCGACCTCGGCCCCGCGGCGGCCTTCTCGCTCATCTACTTCCTCATCATCCTGCTGCTCTGCTTCATCCTCTACAACTGGATGCTGCGCGTGGGCACCGGCACCCAGGAGGCGGCGCGTGAAGGATAGCCGGCGAATCGGCCCGGGCACCGTGTTCCTCGCGATCTACCTCGCGTTCGCGATCCTGCCGGTGTACTGGATGGTCAACATGTCGTTCCGCCCGAACGAGGAGATCCTCTCCACCTTCAGCCTGTGGCCGAAGCATCCCACCATCGACCACTACCGCACCATCTTCACCGACGCGTCGTGGTACTCGGGCTACATCAACTCGATGATCTACGTCGCCATCAACACCGTGATCTCGCTCGCGGTGGCGCTGCCGGCGGCGTACGCATTCTCGCGCTACAGCTTCCTCGGCGACAAGCACGTGTTCTTCTGGCTGCTCACCAACCGCATGACGCCACCCGCGGTGTTCCTGCTGCCGTTCTTCCAGCTCTACAGCACAGTGGGCCTCATGGACACGCACATCGCCGTGGCGCTGGCACACCTTGTGTTCAACGTGCCGCTGGCGGTGTGGATCCTGGAGGGCTTCATGAGCGGCATCCCCCGCGAGATCGACGAGACCGCGTACATCGACGGCTATTCGTTCCCGCGCTTCTTCCTCGCGATCTTCATCCCGCTCATCAAGTCGGGCGTGGGTGTCGCGGCCTTCTTCTGCTTCATGTTCAGCTGGGTGGAGCTGCTGATGGCGCGCACCCTCACCAGCGTGGACGCGAAGCCGATCGTGGCCGTGATGACGCGCACGGTCTCGGCCTCGGGGATGGATTGGGGCGTGCTCGCGGCGGCGGGCGTGCTCACCATCGTGCCCGGCGCGATCGTGATCTGGTTCGTGCGCCACTACATCGCGAAGGGCTTCGCGATGGGGAGGGTATAGCCATGTTCCAATGGATGGCGTGGACGACACCGGTGGCGGTGTTCTTCATATGCATCGCGCTGATGCTGGTGGGAATGACGGTGTGGGAGATACGCTCGCCCACCGTGGCGCGCAAGGGCTGGCTGCCGCTGGTGACCACGCGCGGCGACCGGCTGTTCATCGGGCTGCTGCTCGCCGGCTACGTGAACCTCGGCTTCGTGGCCCTGAGCGAGAAGATGATCGGGTGGCTGAGGGTCGAGCACGAGCCCTCGATCTGGTACGGCTTCGTGCTCTCGATGCTGTTGCTTGCGCTCGTGATGCGCAAGGGCTAGTGTGTTCGTCGCAATTGAAAATCAACTAGATACACGACGGGGAGAAGAAATGAAAACGAGAATGCGTTCCAACGTGCTTGCGCTCAGCGTCGCCGCCGCGCTGTCGTTCGGGCAAGGCGCCTGGGCCGGCGAGGCGGAAGCGAAGAAGTGGATCGATTCGGAGTTCCAGCCATCGACACTGTCCAAGGAGCAGCAGGCAACCGAGATGAAATGGTTCATCGAGGCCGCGAAGAAGGTGAAGGCCAAGGGCGTGAACGAGATCTCGGTGGTTTCCGAGACCATCACCACCCACGAGTACGAGTCGAAGACGCTCGCCAAGGCCTTCGAGGAGATCACCGGCATCAAGGTGAAGCACGACATCATCCAGGAAGGCGACGTGGTCGAGAAGCTGCAGACCTCGATGCAGTCGGGCAAGTCGATCTACGATGGCTGGATCTCGGATTCGGACCTCATCGGCACGCTCTACCGCTACGGCAAGATCCTCTCGCTCACCGAGTACATGCAGGGCGCGGGCAAGGATTACACCAACCCGGGCCTGGACCTGAAGGACTTCATCGGCACCAGCTTCACCACCGCGCCCGACGGGCAGCTCTACCAGCTTCCCGACCAGCAGTTCGCCAACCTCTACTGGTTCCGCGCCGACCTCTTCGCGCGCAAGGACCTGAAGGACAAGTTCAAGGCCAAGTACGGCTACGAGCTCGGCGTGCCGCTCAACTGGAGCGCCTATGAGGACATCGCCCAGTTCTTCACCGATGACGTGAAGACGATCGACGGCAAGCCCATCTACGGCCACATGGATTACGGCAAGAAGGATCCGTCCCTCGGCTGGCGCTTCACCGACGCGTGGCTGTCGATGGCCGGCACCGCGGACATCGGCATCCCGAACGGCATGCCGGTGGACGAGTGGGGCATCCGGGTCGCGGACGACAAGTGCACGCCGGTAGGGGCCTCGGTCTCGCGCGGCGGGGCGACCAACTCGCCGGCGGCCGTCTACGCGCTCACCAAGTACGTCGACTGGATGAAGAAGTACGCTCCCAAGGAAGCCAGTGGCATGACCTTCGGCGA